>JBLMYH010000267.1:0-5527 GCA_050258175.1 Hyphomicrobiaceae bacterium | reverse complement strand
GGTGTAGGCGGCGGCGTTGCCCGAGGGCCCGGCGCCGACCACGATTGCGTCAAATTTTTCGTCCATGTTTCTCTCCTGTGCGGGGCGCCCGTTTAGACGGCCACTTTCAAGGTCGCCAACTGCTGACGGAACGCTTCGGTCAGCGCGGGGAGGATCTGCATTGCGTTGCCGACGATGCCGTAGGTGGCGAAGTCGAAGATCGGCGCGTTGGGATCGCTGTTGACCGCGATGATCACGTCCGAGCCCTCCATGCCGACCCGGTGCTGGATCGCGCCGGAGATGCCGGCGGCGATGTAGAGCTTGGGGCGCACGGTCTTGCCCGACTGGCCGACCTGGCGTTCGAGGTCGACCCAGCCCGCCTGCACCACCGGGCGCGTGGCGCCGACTTCGGCGCCGAGCACCTTGGCGAGGTCCCACACCAGCTGGAAATTCTCCGGCCGCTTCATGCCGCGCCCGCCTGAGACGATGATGTCGGCAAAGGGCAGCTGCGGCTTGCCGGCGAGGTTGTCGGGGATGTACTCGAGCACCTTGGTGACGATGTCGGTCTCGATCATGCCGAGCGGATGTTCGGTAATGGTGCCGCTGCGGGTGTCGTCCTTCTTCGGCATGCTCATCACGCGCGGCCGCACCGTGGCCATCTGCGGGCGGTAGTTCAGCGTGACGATGGTGCACAGCAGGCTGCCGCCGAAGGTCGGGCGCGTCGCCGCCAGGCTGCGGTTCTCCATGTCGATGTTGAGCTCGGTGCAGTCGGCGGTCAGCCCGGTCTGCAGCGTGGTGGCGACGCTGCCCGCGAGGTCGCGGCCGAGCGTGGTGGCGCCGAGCAGCAGGATCTCCGGCTCGTAGGCGTTGACCAGGTCGGTCAGGCCCTTGGTGAAGGGCTGGTTGCGATAGTCGGCCAAGAGCGGGTCTTCCATCAGGTAGCAGAGGTCGGCGCCGTAGTGGAACGCCTCCTGGCAGAAGCGCCGCGTCTGGATGCCGGGCGCGCCCATCACCACGCCGGCGAGCGGCACGCCGAGCTTGTCGGCGAGCTTGCGGCCTTCGCCCATCAGCTCCCAGGAAACGGGGTGGGCGACGCCGCGCTCGTGCTCGACGAACACCCATACGCCCTTGTACGACGCCAGGCGCGGGTCGAGTTCGAATTTGCGCCGCCCGGCGGGTTTTTTCTGTTCGGTTGTTTCGCTCATGACTCGGTCCTCTAGGCACGGGCCTGGCCGATGTCCTCGGCCAGATTCGGATACTTGGTGAACAGCTTCGCCAGCAGGGTGACGGCGAGGTCCTTCGGCTCGCGGCTTTCGCAGTCGATGATCTCGGCGCGCTGCGACTTGGCCTGCGGCGCGAACACCTTGCTGACGATGGTGGGCGATCCCTTCAGCCCGATCTTCGTGATGTCCTCGATGCCTGCGGCGTCCTTGTCCCACTGCTTCAGCGGGTAGCGCGCGGCGCGGAACATGTTGGACATGGTCGCGAAGCGCATCTCGTTGCTGCCCTCGAGCATGGTGATCAGGCAGGGCAGTTTCGTCTTCAGCACCTGCACGCCTCCTTCGGCGCGCCGCTGCAGGGTGATCTCGCGCTGGTCGAGATCGAGCGTGTCGATCTTCGACACGTAGGTCAGCAGCTGCAGGTCGAGGCGCTTGGCGATGCCGGGGCCGACCTGGGCGGTATCGCCGTCGATGGTCTGCTTGCCGGCGAACACGATGTCGACCGGCATGTCTTCCTGGATCTTCCTGATCGCCGACGCGAGCGCGAAGCTGGTGGCCAGCGTGTCGGAGCCGGCGAAGGCGCGGTCGGTCACCAGGATGGCGTCGTCGGCGCCGAAGGAGATGGCCTTCCGCAACGCGGCCTCGGCCTGCGGCGGACCCATGCACAGCACGGTGACGCGGCCGCCGTACTGGTCCTTCAGGCGCAGCGCCTCTTCGAGCGCGAACAGGTCGTAGGGGTTGACGATGGCCGGCACGCCCTGGCGCATGATGGTGTTGGTCACGGGATGCACGCGGATCTGCGCGCTGTCCGGAACCTGCTTGATGCAGACGACGATATGCATGATCTATTTCCTCTTAACCGCGGGTGGACATCGCCGTGCGCATGCTTTCCAGAGACACGTGCTGCGTGCCGTCGACGTCCTGGAAGACCTTGAACACCTTCTCCCTGGCGGCGGTGGAGGTGACGAAGTCGCTGTAGGCGCGGGCCAGCAGTTCCTTGCACACGCCGTGCAGGGTGTGGTCGTCCATCTCGGCGGTGCCCGGCGTCGCCCGCAGGTACTGGTTGAAGCGCTTCAGGATGTGCAGGCGGTTGACGTCGACGACGGCCTGTTCGAAGTCGATCTGGAAGAAGTCGAGGAATTCTTCCGCCGCCGAAAAGCTGGCCATTTTCTGGAGGAGGGCGCTCATGTGGGTTCCGATGCTCGATAGGGTTCAGTGGGTGGTCCGCTTCAGGCTCACGGCGGTGTGAACCGGATCGCAGGTCTCGGTGCAGGTGATGCAGTCGCTGGTCGCCGGTGCATCCGCCGCCTCGGGCAGGATGCCCAGCTGTTTCTCCAGGTGGGCGATGCGGTCGAGCAGGCAGGAAATCGCCTTGCCGACCGGGTCCGGCATCAGGTGGTGGTCGAGGTCGATGCCCTGCCGGGTGGTGCGCTGGCTCGCCGGCAGCACGACGCGGCCCGGGATGCCGACGACCGTCATGCCTGCCGGCACGTCCTGGATCACCACCGAGTTGGCGCCGACGCGCGCGCCGCCGCCGACCGTGATGGGGCCGAGGATCTTGGCGCCGGCGCCGACGACCACGCCGTCCTCCAGGGTGGGGTGGCGCTTGCCCGGGTTCCAGGAGACGCCGCCGAGGGTGACGCCGTGATACAGCGTGACGTCGTCGCCGATTTCGGCGGTCTCGCCGATCACCACCCCGCAGCCGTGGTCGATGAAGCAGCGGCGGCCGATGGTGGCGCCCGGGTGGATGTCGATCTGGGTGGCCATGCGCGCGAAGAAGCTCACGAGGCGCGCCGGGTAGCACAGCCGGCGCGTCCACAGGGCGTGGCCGATACGATGCCAGAGCAGGGCGTGGATGCCGGGATAGGTGGTGACGACCTCCCAGGTCGTGCGCGCGGCCGGGTCGCGCAGGAACACGCAGGCCACGTCCTCGCGCAGCAGGGCGATGAGTCCCGGTGCGCGCGGCGCGGCGAGGATCGAGGGGTCGCCGTCGAGGGTCGCGGACATGGTCGTTCTCCTCATCTCAGGACTGAACCTGCGCGCGCGGCAGCGCTTCCAGATAGAAGCGCTTGAGGTCGGCGGAGTCCGGCGTCTGCTTGGTGGCGACGGCATGTTCGCGGATGCGCGCGAGCATGGCCCGTGCCTCGAATTGGGTGAGCACGATACCGAGCCCGGCATAGGCCTGAATCACGGCGCGCGAACCCGAGTGCTTGCCCAGTACCAGCGTGTGGGTGCGGCCGACGGCTTCCGGGGCGAGGCCCTGGTAGTTGAGCGGGTTCTTCAAGAGGCCGTCGACGTGGATGCCGGATTCGTGGGTGAACACGGCGGCGCCGACGATGCTCTTGTTCACCGGCACCGGGCGGCCCGAGGCGATCGCCACCAGGCGCGAGATGTCCGGGAAGTGGCGGCTGTCGATCCCGGTCGAGAGGTTGTAGAGGTGGTGCAGCGCGGTGACCGATTCCTCCAGCGCGGCGTTGCCGGCGCGCTCGCCGAGGCCGTTGACCGTGGTGTTGATGTGGCTGGCGCCGGCCAGCACCGCGGCCAGCGTGTTGGCGGTCGCCAGGCCGAGGTCGTTGTGGGCGTGCATCTCGAGTTCGAGGTCGCTCGCCTCGTGCAGTGCGCTGATGCGCTTGAAGGTCGTGAACGGATCCAGCAGGCCGAGCGTGTCGGCGAAGCGGAAGCGCCGCGCCCCGGCGCGCTCCGCCGTTTCCACCACGCGCAGCAGGAAGTCCGGGTCGGCGCGCGACGCGTCCTCGCCGCCGACGCAGACGTCGAGGCCGAGGTCGAGCGCGCGCCGGACGTAGTGGCCGATGGTGTCGAGCACCCAGTCGCGCTCGCGCCCCAGTTTGTGGCGGATCTGGATGTCGGACACGGGGATCGACAGGTTGACGATCTGCGCGCCGCAGCCGGCGGCGGCGCCGAGGTCGGCATCGTGCATGCGCGACCACACCATCAGGCTCGCCGGCAGGCCGAGCGCGGCGATGGCGCGGATGTTCTCGCGCTCTTCCCGGCCCATGACCGGAATCCCCACTTCCATTTCCGTTACGCCGGCGGCGGCCAGCGCCTTTGCAATGGCAATGCGTTCCTCGGCGGTGAAAGCCACGCCGGCGGTCTGCTCGCCGTCGCGCAGGGTCGTGTCATTCACGACGACAACAGGGTGGGCCATGTTCGCTCCAGGAAGAATCGCTTACATCAGGCAATCAGCAAGGGGCGTGCCAAGGTAAATTGTTTTGATGAATCAGATGCTTACAGATTGGGGACGGCGGCCGCCGCGGGGGCGAAAACAACATTTGTCGGGGATTGTAGGGATTGCGACACGGCGCCAGGAGTGGGTTCAAGGTGGTTCCAAAAACCCCCTAACATTCCGGTTCGGGCATGGCCTGGCGAAACCCTCTGCCCTGAAAGGCTCGGGGCGAACGGTGGATCGGAATTGTTCGGGGCTTTCTCGCGCCGCCGGCATGATCGCTGCGAAAGGCTCGCAGATGTAACCGAGGTCGGCGGCTGCCGTCGGACGCACCGTGGTGAAACGGGATGGCGTTAATGCCCTTCCTTGACCATGTTGATCGAGTAGCGCGGGATCTCGATCACCAGGTCGCAGCCGTCGACGACGGCCTGGCAGGCGAGGCGCGATTGCGGCTCGAGGCCCCATGCGCGATCGAGCAGGTCATCTTCCAGTTCGGTGCTGGGAGCCAGCGAGGCGTAGCCTTCGCGCACGATGACGTGGCAGGTGGTGCAGGCGCAGGAGCGCTCGCAGGCGTGGTCGATCTCGATGCCGCCGGCGAGCAGGCTGTCGCACAGCGTGGCGCCGCGCTCGGCCTCCAGCACGAGGCCGTCAGGGCACAGGCTTTCGTGCGGCAGTACGATGATCTGCGCCATGGCTAGGCGCCGATCGCGTCCAGGCGCTGGCCGGCCAGCGCGCTCTGGATGCTGGCGTCCATGCGGCGGGCGGCGAACTGCGCGGTGGCCCGGTTGAGCGAATCGGCGGCGCGCTTGATGGCGGTATGGTCCGGGCCGTTCAGCAGCACGCTCAGGATTTCCATGGCACGCTCGATCGCGATGCGTTCGGTGTCCGACAGCAGCCGCATGCCGTCCTGGTCGAGCGCGGCCTGGGTGGCCTCGAGCAGGCGCAGGCCATCGACGCGCTGCTCGCGCAGGTTGCGCGCGTCCATGTCGCGCTGGGCGTGGGTGAAGGAATCCTGCAGCATGCCGGCGATCTCCTCGTCGGTGAGGCCGTAGGACGGCTTGACCTCGACGGTGGCCTGCACGCCGCTGATCTGCTCCTGGGCGGACACCGAGAGCAGGCCGTCGGCGTCGACCTGGAAGGTCAC
>JBLMYH010000266.1:0-9127 GCA_050258175.1 Hyphomicrobiaceae bacterium | reverse complement strand
CAACCCCTCGCATTCGCTGCATCTGTTCGAGCACATCCACGGCGAATCGCGCGACCGCGGTTCGGCGATGATCGATCTGCTGCAGGAGTACTGGCGTCATGACTTCGACGCCAGCGCCTCCAAGTTGCCGGACTACGTGCCGCTGTTCCTCGAGTTCCTGTCGCTGCTGCCGGCGGACGAGGCGCTGGCTCTGCTCGGTGATGCGGTGCACGTGCTCGCCGCCGTCGGCCGCAGGCTCGACGCCAACGGCAGCCCCTATGCCAGCGCATTTCAAGTGCTGGAGGTACTGTCGCCGGTCGCGGCGCTGGAACTGGCCGAGCCTCCGGTGCGCGACATGGACGAAGCGATGGAGATGTTCGGTCCCTCCATCGATGGGGTCGAGCCGCTGCTGAAGCCCGGACCGCAGGTGTCGGTGGTGCAGATGCCGGCATCGCGCCGGCAGACAGCCGCATCCTCAACGCATTGATCAAAGGAGGATCGAAACATGTCCTACTCGCAAACATTCCTGTTCGGCATCTATCCCTACATCGCCCTGACGGTATTCCTGCTCGGCAGCCTGATCCGCTTCGACCGCGAGCAGTATTCGTGGAAGAGCGATTCCTCGCAGCTGCTGCGGCGCGGCCAGTTGCGGCTGGGCAGCAATCTGTTCCACATCGGCGTGCTGTTCCTGTTCTTCGGCCACTTCTTCGGCATGCTGACGCCGCATTTCGTTTATGAACCGTTCATCAGCGCCGGCGCCAAGCAGGTGCTGGCCATGGTGTCGGGCGGCACGGCGGGCGTGCTGGCCTTCATCGGCATCAGCCTGCTGCTGCACCGTCGGCTGACCGATCCGCGCATCCGCGCCACCTCGAAGCTCGGCGACATCCTGATCCTGCTGCTGCTGTGGCTGCAGCTTCTGCTCGGGCTGGCGACCATCCCGCTGTCGGCGCAGCACCTCGACGGCAGCATGATGCTGCGGCTCGCCGAATGGGCGCAGCGCATCGTCACCTTTCGCGGCAATGCCGTCGACCTGCTGGTCGGCGCGGGCTGGGTGTTCAAGACCCACCTCTTCCTCGGCATGACGATCTTCCTCGTCTTTCCGTTCACGCGGCTGGTGCATGTGTGGAGCGGCTTCGCCGCGACGACCTACGCGGTGCGCGCCTGGCAGCTGGTACGCCCGCGCGGCTGAGCTTAGGGAGTATGTACGCCCTTCAGGGACTAATCGATCAAGGAGACTGAAATGACGCATGTTGTCATCCTGGGCGCCGGCATCGCGGGCGTGACCGCGGCCTATGCCCTGAAAGCCAAGCTGGGGCCGCGCGACGAAGTAACCGTGGTGTCGGACAAGCCGTACTTCCATTTCGTGCCGTCCAACCCCTGGGTCGCGATGGGCTGGCGCGAACGCTCCGACATCGCCTTCCCCATCGGCCCCTACCTCGAGGCGCGCGGCATCAAGTTCGTCCACAGCGGGGTCAGGCGCATCCATCCTGACGTGATCCAGGTCGACCTCGAGAACGGCGACGTGCTGTTCTACGACATGCTGCTGGTCGCGACCGGGGTGGCCGCGATGACCGACGACATTCCCGGCCTCGCCGAGCACACCCATTCGGTGATCCACGTCGACCAGGCCGAGCGTGCCTTCGCGGCGTATCGCGAATTCGTGCGCCATCCCGGCCCGATCGTGATCGGCGCGGCACCGGGCGCCAGCGTGCTGGGGCCGCTCTACGAATACGCCTTCCTGATCGACGCCGACCTCAAACGCCGCAACATTCGCGAGCGGGTGCCGATCACCCTGGTCACGCCCGAACCCTGGCCCGGCCACCTCGGCCTTGGGGGCGAAGGGGCCAGCCGCGGCGCCGTGACCGCAGCACTGGTCGACACCAAGATCAGCGTGATCTGCAACGCCCGCACGGTGCGCGTCGACAAGGACACCATTTTCGTCGTCGAGGTGGATGCGGCCGGCAAGGAGAACCAGACCCACGCCCTGCCCTACGCCTATTCCGTCTACTGCCCCGTTTTCGGCGGCGTGGCGGGCGTGCGCGCCACGCCGGGCCTGGTCAACGAGCGCGGGTTGGTCGTGGTGGACGAGTATCTGCGCAACCCTGACTATCCCAACGTGTTCGCGCTCGGCGCCTGCGTGGCGCAGCCGCCGGTGGACAAGACACCGGTGCCGGTGGCCGCCCCGGATTCGGTGTATTCGATCCAGAAGGCGGGCGAGATCGTGGTGCACAACATCCTCGCCCTCATCAATGACGCGCCACTGGTAAGTCACGTTCCGCAGCGTGCCAAGTGGCTCTCCGACATGGGCCGCAACGGCGCCGCCTACCTGGCCGAGCCGCAGGTGCCCCTGCGCGACATCAACTGGATGCGCCAGGGGCGCTGGGTTCACCAGGCCAAGGTCGACTTCGAGAAATATTTTCTCAACAGGATCCGCCTGCAGCCGGCCGGACAGGCGCCGTCCGTCGCCTCGCGGATCGCCGACGTGATGAGCCGGGTACTGGCCGAGCACGGCGGCGAGCCGGCCCCCACGCCACGGCTCACGGCGGGCAGCGGGAAGCCGCTGGAGGTGCGGCTGCCGCAGGATCCGTGCATCGAACTCAGGGCGCTGGCCAAATCGGTAGGACGCGACCCCGACGTGTTGGCAGCCGAGCTGCTTTCCGCCGCGGTGTCCGACGCCAAGGCATATCTGGACGAGCCCGCGGTCGAGGCGATGGCACATGCGCGACGGCAGCTGCTGGTGGAAGCGCTCCCGGAACGCCAGCCGGGGGTCGAATTCCACGGGGGCGGAACCTGATCGCCCCGCGTCGAATCCGCAACGCTTGATCGCAGTGCGAGAAGATGCAAAGATTCATTGCACATGCATCTATTGGCAGCGCAACGAAAAGGAGAATCAATTATGGCTACCGATTTGCCCGAACGCGACGCGGAAGGCTACCTGATCGAACCGGGTGACTGGAACGAGGACGTCGCACGTGCCCTTGCCGAGGACGAGAACATCCAGCTCACGGACGACCACTGGGACGCCATCCGCTTCATGCGTGCGTATTACGAGGAACACCAGATCGCGGCCGACGCCCGCTTCGTCATCAAGCACCTGGCTGAACGCGTGGGCAAGGATGCGCAGAAGAAGCTGTTCGAACTGTTCCCCTACGGCTACGTGAAGCAGGCGTGCAAGATCGCCGGCATGAAGCGCCCCCGTGCCTGGAGCACGGGCTAGCCCGGACGGGAATCTGCGATGGCCGTGATTCACATCGAAGACATCAAGCAGCGCCCGCCGCTCACCGGCTGGGCGCCGTTCGCGCTCGGCTTCCGCCCATTCTTCCTGGCGGCCGGCGTCTGCGCCGTGCTGCTGATGGCGCTGTGGCTGCTGGTTCTGCGCGGCACCCTCAGCCCCGGCGAACTGCCTCCCGCCGTCTGGCACGGCCACGAAATGCTGTTCGGCTTCGCCGTCGCGGTGATCGCCGGCTTCCTGCTGACCGCCGCGCAGAACTGGACCGGGCTGCGCACACCGTCGGGCCCGCCGCTGGCCGCATTGTTCCTGCTGTGGCTGGCGGGTCGCCTGGGTTTTCTGGTGCCGGGGCTTCCCCCCGCACTGGTGGCGGGCGTCGATCTCGCGTTCCTGCCGGTGCTCGCGCTGACGCTGGCCTTGCCCATCCTCAGGGCAAAACAACTGAACAACTATCCTTTCCCGTTCATGCTGCTGGCGCTGGCGGCCGCCAATGCGCTGGTGCACGCCGAGGCGCTTGGAATCGCTGCGACTGCCGTACTCGGACTGCATCTGGCCGTCTTTGTCGTGGCGACGATGATCACGGTGATGGGCGGGCGGGTGATTCCCAGCTTCACCGACAACAAGCTGCGTACCCGGGCGCGCCGCTGGAAATCGCTCGAACGGCTGCTCCCGGCCGCCACCCTGCTGGCGCTGCTCGCCGTACTGGCCGCGCCGGACTCGCGCGTCACCGCGGGGCTCGCCGCCGTTGCCGCGGTAGCGCATGCAATCCGCCTGGCGGGCTGGTACACGCCGAAGCTCTGGTCGGTCCCGCTCTTGTGGGTCCTGCATCTGGGTTATGCCTGGATCCCCGTCGGCTTCGCGCTGCTGGCGCTGGCGGCCGCGGGATGGGGCGCCGCCGCCGGCCCGGCGCTGCATGCCTTCACCGCCGGCGCCATCGGCGTCCTGACCCTGGGCATGATGGCGCGGGTGTCGCTCGGCCACACCGGCCGCCAGCTGGAACCGCCGCCGGTCATGACGCTGGCCTTCGCGGCGATCAATCTGGCCGCATTGATCCGCGTGGCGCTGCCGCTGGCCTACCCCGCAGCCTATGCGCAGATCCTGGCGGCGGCCGGGCTGGTATGGATCGGCGCGTTCGGCGTGTTTGCGACGGTCTATGCGCCCATGCTGCTGCGCCCGCGCGTCGACGGCAAGCCCGGCTGACTCGCGGCCCGCGCATTGACGCGCGCGGCCCATCGGGTGCAGGCTTTGCCTGCCCTCTTCTTTCCTGCCTGTCTCCGATGAACCGCACCGCGCGCTGGCTCGTCCTGTTCCTGCTGTCTTCCCCGGTGCTGGCCGCCTCGCCCGACGGCGTGGTGGCGGTATCACAGCCGGCCGCCGCGGCTGCCGGCGCGCGCATCCTCGCGCGCGGCGGCAACGCCATCGACGCCGCCGCCGCGGTGCAGTTCGCGCTCAACGTGGTGGAACCACAGTCGTCCGGCATCGGCGGCGGCGGCTTCATGCTGGTCCATCTGGCCAGGACCGGCGAAACCTTCCTCGTCGATTCGCGCGAGCGCGCGCCGGCCGCGGCGACCCCCGACATGTTCGCGCCGGACGGCCTGCCGATGACCTTCGCCCTGGCCTCGACCAGCGGCCTCGCGGTCGGGGTGCCGGGTACCCTGCTCGGCGTCGACACCGCGCTGCGCCGCTGGGGCACGCTGAAGCTGGCCGACACGCTGGCACCCGCGATCGAGCTCGCCGAGCACGGCTTCCGCGTCAACCATTTTCTGGCAGACGACATCGCCCACGACGACGGGCGCACCGGGCTGCAGCCGGAAACCGCCGCGACCTTTCGACCCGGCGGCAAACCGCTGGCCGAAGGCGACTGGCTGGTGCAGCCCGATCTGGCGAAGACCCTAAGGCTGATCGCAGCCAGAGGCCCGGGGGTCTTCTATCGCGGCCCGCTCGCCCGTGCCATCGTCAAGGCCCAGCAGCGCGCCCGCAGCGAACTAGGCGAGGCGGGCAGGGGGCGCATGACGCTGACCGACCTGGAACGGTATCGGGTGGCGATCCGCCAGCCCCTGATCGGCCACTACCGCGGCTGGACGCTGGCCGGCGTGCCGCCGCCCTCTTCCGGCGGCCTCACCCTTCTGGAAATCCTCGGCCTGCTGGAGCGATTTCCGCTCGGCGACGCGGCGCAGGGCTACGGTTTCGGCAGCCCGAAAACGCTGCACGTCATGATCGAGGCGATGCGCCTGGCCTTCGCCGACCGCGCGGTGTGGATCGGTGACGACGATGCCGCACCGCTACCGCAACGCGCCCTGCTCAACCCCCGTTATCTGGCGGCGCGCGCCTCCCTGATCCGGCCCGACCGCCGCATGGAAGCGCCGCAGGCGGGCGACCTCAGGCCCCTGGATGCCTCCGCCCTGCCGCGCACCCGGGAAGAAAGCCTCCACACCACGCACTTCGCCGTCATCGACCGCTGGGGCAACATGGTGAGCTACACCAGCACCATCGAGTACACCTGGGGCTCCGGCATCACCGTTCCCGGCTATGGCTTCCTGCTCAACAACGAGCTGACCGATTTCAACTTCCTGCCCAGCGCCGACGCCGCCGCGGGCAATCCCGGCGCCAACGACGTCGCACCGTTCAAGCGCCCGCGCTCCAGCATGGCGCCGCTGCTGCTGCTGAAGGACGGCAAGCCGGTCGCGGCCTACGGCTCGCCCGGCGGCGCCACCATCATCAACTCGGTGCTCGACGTCACGCTCAATCTGATCGACCACCGCATGCCCCTGCAGCAGGCGATCGACGCGCCGCGCCTCTCGGTTACCCAGGCAACGGGAAGGATAAGCTGCGAAGGAGGCCAGGCATTCATGCAGCCGCGTTTCAGCATCGCCACGCAGGACGCGTTGCGCAAACTAGGGCATGTCGGCTTGGGCGCCGCGAGAACGGACGGCTGCAAGGAGACCATCGGTTCGGTACAGGCCGTCGCCGCCGACCCTGCGACCGGTGCCCACCAGGGCGCCGCCGATCCGCGCCGCGAGGGGACGGTGATACAGGTCAAGCCAGATCTGCCGAGCGGAAAGACGTCGCAGGGACGGCTCGGAACAGAAGGCGCCACCGCCCCGCCCTGAAGTCAGACGCCGCTGCGGGGCAGCGGCCATTGCTTCAGCCACGCATCTCTCCGCTTTCCCGTAGCGTCGGTTGTGGCCGCGACAGGGCCACGACCACCCTGATTTGCGCCCCTTTTCCAGGGCTCGAGATCAGGGACAGCTGACCGCCGGCCATGGCGGCGCGTTCGCGCATGGTGAGCAGCCCGAGGCCGGCCCGCAGGGAGCCCGGCTGTCTGGCGTCGAAGCCCTTGCCATTGTCAGACACGGTCATGACGACCGCGCGCGCCTGCTGGGCGAGGGCGACTTCGACCCTGCTGGCGTTGCTGTGCTTGGCGCAGTTCGTCAGCGCCTCCTGCGCGATCCGAAACAGCATCGACTCGGCTTGCGGAGAAAGTCGTTCGCGCACGCCGTCCAGCCGGAACACGACCTCCATGTCACCGCGCCGGCCGACGCGCTGCACGAGTTCCTTGAGGGCGGGCACCAGTCCCGAATAGTAAAGAATCGCCGGCCGCAACTCGGTGCAGGAATTGCGGATGCTGAACAGGGTATCGGCCAGCAGGGTTCCGCTCTCTTTCAGCCGGTCTGCCAGAAGCTGCGGGTCCGGATTGGGCAGCATCCTGCTGATCCAGCGCAGATTCAGGTTGATGGTCGCAAGATTGGCACCCACCTGATCGTGTAATTCCTCCGCCAGCCGCTGCCGCTCCTCTTCCTGAACATTCACCAGGCGCCGTGCCAGTTCGCTGAGGCGCTGCGCATAGGCGCCCTGCTCCTGCCGCATCGCTCTTTGCTCGCTGACGTCACGAATGATGAGCTGGTAACACGGCTTGCCGTCGACTTCGGTCGGGCTGGCGCGTATCTCGACCTTGAATGCCGTGCCGTCGCTGCGCGCATGACGGCATTCGCAAACCACCCCGCGCGCCTCCGGGATCTGCTGGATCAGACCAGGCAGCGAGAAGCGCCTGTCCGCGCTCAAGTCATGCATCGTCAGTCCCGGCCACGCCTCCTGCGCGTAGCCATAGGTTTCGAGGCAGCGCTCATTGGCCTCCATGATGCGGCCTGCCGCGTCACAGAGGATGATGCAATCCCGGGCGTGCCCGGCGAGGAAATGGATGCGCGCGTTCGTCCGCCTGCGCGCCGCCTCATCCCGCTCGCGGGCCCGTGCCTGGCGCAGTTGTTCCTGCAGCCGCCAGCCGCCGAACAGCGCGAGCAGGGCGATCATCACCGCAGCCGAGGCGGCGAGCGCATCCACGGCCACAAGCCAACCACCGGCCCCGGCCGCGGCAAGCGCGTGCGCCACGGCATCCCTGGCGAGCGGATAAATCCACACGCCAGCGATGGCAAATACAAGCGCCAGGAGCACAAAACGCTCCGCAAGCGAACGCCAGTGGCGGTGCCTTCCGCTCTCCCCGGAGGGCTCCTCGGAGCTGCCGCCGCCGCTATGCGCATCGGGGGCGCCAACCGAGCCAGTCATATCGACACCCCGTTGAGACCATGATTGATCGCATAGGCCACGAGTTCCGCATTGTTGTTGAGATTCAGCTTTCTCAGCAGATTCACTTTGTGGGTGCTGACCGTTTTCTCGCTCAGCGCCAGTTCACTGGCAATTTCCGAACCCCGCTTGCCCGCAGACAGCATTTCCAGGATCGTGAATTCGCGGGCGCTCAATCGGGCATGCGGCGGCCTGTCATCAGGACTGGAGATGCCGAACGTGATGCTTTCTGCGACCTGCGGGCAAACATACCTGCCGCCGCGCGCCAGTTTGCGGATGACCATCGTGACTGCGTCCGCGGCATCCTCCTTGGTCATATAGCCATTGGCCCCGGCCTTGAGCGCCGCCAGGATGATGGCCTCCTCCGTGTGCATGCTCAGCACCAGGATATACAGATGGGGCGCGATGGCTTTCACCTGCCGGATCGTGTCCGCCCAGCCGCGGCCCGGCATGCTCAAGTCGAGGATGGCGACGTCGATAGTCTGGGTTCTGGCGGCCGCGATGACTTCCGTCCAGTTCGCGGCTTCCGCCACGACTTCGAAATCCGCTTCGTCCGCCAGGAGGCGGCGCAACCCCTGCCGGAATAGCAGATGATCGTCGGCTATCAGCAGCCGCGTCATGCGTCGGTTGCTCCGTCTCTTGCCGCGGGCGTTCCCGCCGGGGCCGCAGGCCCGGGCTTATCGCACTGCATCTGATCTTGGCCAGCCACTTCATGCCTCCCACCCGCTACAGGCCCGAAAACGCCGGATCGCAGGGCCGGCGCACGGACTGCCAGGGATACAACATCGATATGGCCAGTCTAGGGACGGGCCGTAAACACCGCAGTAAAGTGAATACTGTATTAGCAGGGTAGAAATACTAGGATTTTCTTGCTTCTCGCGTGTCTCGGACAGGCGCGTCGTGGCGCCGCGAAAGAGCCGGCCAGTCCTCCGGAAACAGCGCCCTGACGGGGCCTTCCCGATTTCCAGCCGATGCAGGAATCGGATTTTTCCGAGTCCACGGCGCCGTTCTCCTAGCAGTAAGCCAGACCATTCCGATAGTTGCCGTTTTTGTCGCTGACTACAGTTGCGGCATGGGTCAAACGACCGGATGCACACAAGCAATGCGGTGCAAGGCGAGGCAACGATGAACAGGATGGGAGAACTCAAAACCGCGGTAGCCGCCAGGGATCGGCAGGTCAGGCCATCGGTTCATGGTCGCCATGTGGCGCTGTCGATCCTGGCGCCGGTCTTCCTGGAGGACATGCAGCGCGAACACAGCGAGCTCTTCGCCTGGCTGACCGACTATAACCATGCGGTGACGCAGGGCGCGGGCCGCAGCCAGCTTCTGGCGATCTTCGAT
>JBLMYH010000265.1:0-13610 GCA_050258175.1 Hyphomicrobiaceae bacterium | reverse complement strand
AATATTGTCAGGACACCGAAGGGTTCTGGCTTGAGCCGCACACCGATATCGGCGTCAAGAAGTTCACCATGCTGATCTACCTCAACCGGGAGCCTGAGGCCACTGACTGGGGGACTGACATCTATTCCGACAAGGACACCCGCTTTGGCCGTGCCCCGTCCGCCTTCAATGCCGGCCTCATCTTTGTTCCCAGCGACAAGACGTGGCATGCGTTCGATAAGCGCCCCCTGAACGGCGGGGTGCGTAAATCGCTCATCATCAACTACGTCGGACAGGAGTGGCGCAATCGTCATGAGCTCTGCTTTCCGGACGACGCCATTGGGTAAACCCGCGACGCGATCGGCCCTTCTTTAGGGCAGCAATCGATTCCTGATCTAAGCCGGCCGCCGTCGCGAGCGTCGCAGGGAATCAGAATGGGCTCGAGGCAGCCGGCTATCACGAGCAGTTTTGGGGCTGCTGTCAGGGAAGACGTGCTTCCGTCCCGGACCCGAAGCGGCATTTCGTCGCCAGCTTAGGACTGCAGAAACAGCTCGTCGCTGTCCTTGTCGTAGGCAAACAGTTCTGCGAAGCGGCCCCAGTCTACGGCCGTGTCCAGTTGCGCGCTGGTCTCATCGCCGAAGTCTCGTTGCAGGGCATCAAGAAAATAGTCGCGGTCGACGCGCTGGTCATCGTCGCGTTGCAGGGACTCATAGATCCAGCGGATCAGGGGCACCCGCAATGCGCGGCCAGCGATGATCTCCTTGCGCACCGGGATGCTCGCCTCGGCATAATCCCGGCCCAGCGGCAGCAGGATGAGGTCGCCCGCTTCGACGCGGGCGAAGCCGAGCCGCTCGGCGGCTTCCACCAGCGGCAACAAGGCATGGAGATCAGGACCCAGCGCCTGTGCCAGCCGGGGCAAGTCGCTGCGGCCGTTATCGGCGACAACCGCCTCCACTAAGCCCCCCAGGGCCTGCAGCAGGGCGCGGGGCAGGCGCCGGGTCACGCCGGGTGCGCCGGGCGCAGTGCCGAGCACCTCGGCCTCGGCGCCGGTGCGGCCGGTGATCGCGGCGTACATGCGATCGACCATGGCCTGGAATGCCGTGTCCTTGCGATTGCGCGGATGGCGCAACGGGACCGTCACTTCGCTCAGGATGCGGCCCGGGTCCTTCCCCATCACCACGATGCGGTCGGCCAGTTCGACGGCCTCCTCGATATTGTGGGTGACCATGAGGATGGCCTCGGTTGGCATGACGCGTGCGAGCCACAACTCCAACAGTTCGCCGCGCAGCGCCTCGGCGGAGAGCACGTCCAGCGCGGAGAAGGGCTCGTCCAGGCACAGCAGCTCCGGCTCCACCGCCATGGCGCGGGCGAAGCCGACCTTCTGGCGCATGCCGCCGGAAAGTTCGCGCGGATAGGCAGACTCGAAGCCGGCGAGGCCGACCAGTTCGACCAGTTGTTCGGCTCGCGCCTGGCGTCGGGACGCCTCCAGCCCGCGCGCCTTGAGCGCTACTTCCACATTCTCGATGACCGTGAGCCAGGGAAACAGGGCGAAGGTCTGGAACACGATCGCGGTATGCGGGTTGACTCCGGCGAGCGGCTCGCCGCGGTAGCGCACCTCGCCTTCGGTGGGCGGAGTCAGGCCGGCAATGATGCGCAGCAGGGTCGACTTGCCGCAACCCGAGGGACCGACCAGGCAGACAAGCTCGCCCGGGTGCAGGGCCAGGGTCACCTCGCGCAAGGCATAGAACTGCTGCGGCGGGCGGCCGTAGGCCTTGGCGATGCCGGCGAGGCTAAGCAGCGGCGGGGAGGGCGGCGCGGATGCCTGCGTCATGTCGGTCTTCATTCCATGCGGTAGCGCGCTTCGGCAAGGCGGTAGAGCGGCAGCCAGAACACGCGGTTGATCAGTACCACCATGAACACCATGGCCAGGGTCGCGGCGAGCAGCAGGGCGAAATCGCCGTGCGACGTGGCTTCGGCAATGACCGCGCCGATGCCCACGGTGGCGCGGGTCTCGCCGCCGAACTGCACATATTCGGCGACGATGCTGGCGTTCCAGGCGCCGCCGACCGCGGTGATGGCGCCGGTGATGGCGAAGGGAAACAGCGCCGGCAGCAGCAGCACGCGCCAGCGCTCGACGGCGGACAGGCGCAGCAACGCGGTGGTGTCGCGCAGGTCCTGGGGAATGGCGCTGGCGCCGGCGATGACGTTGAACAGCAGATACCATTGGGTGCCCAGCAGCATGAGCAGCACCGCCGACAGGTCGAGCCCGCCGGGAAGATGCAGCAACGCCAGCAACAGCACGGGAAACAAGGCGGTCGCCGGCACGGAGGCCGCAATCTGCGCCAGCGGCTGCAATACCGCGGCCATGCGCGGGCGCGTGCCGATGGCCACCCCCACCGGGATTGTCCAGGCCGCCGCGATGAGCAGCGCCGCACATACCCGCAGCAGCGTGGCGCCCAGGCCTTTGGCGATCTCCAGCCAGGCGCCGGATGGCAGTGTCGCCAGCATCTGCCCGGCGCGCAGTGCGAGATAAAGCAGCGCCGCGCCCGCGACGGCGGTCGGCACCAGGGTGCGCCAGGTCCAGGGGCGGGCGCCGTCGCCGAGCGCAGCGGCCACAGGCGCCGCTGGATCCTGCCAGCGCCGGTCGAGCCGCGCCATGAACGGCGTCCACAGGCGATCGATGACGCGTTCCAGCAGCCAGGAACGGGCCACCAGATCGCGGAACAAGGATTGCGTTTCGTGCCCGCCTTCCACGGTCTCCAGCTTGAAGCGCTCGGCCCAGGACAGCAGCGGGCGCCACAGCATCTGGTCGAGGGCAACGATGACAGCGATCAGGGTCGCCACCCCGAGTCCGATGGCGTGCAGGTCGCCGGCCTGCGCCGCCGTCGACAGGTAACTGCCCAACCCTGGCAGGCGGAAGTCCCGCTGGCCGACGGTGAACATCTCCGCGGCCATGAGGAAGAACCAGCCCCCCGCCCAACTCATGATGCTGTTCCACACCAGGCCGATGGCGGCGAAGGGAAGCTCCAAGTACTTCAGCCTGAACCAGGCACCGAAGCGAAACACCGCCGCCGCCTCGCGCAGTTCACCGGGCACCGTTTTGCCGGACTGATAGACGCTGAAGGTCATGTTCCATGCCTGGGAGGTGAAGATCAGCACGATAGCCGCCAGTTCCGCCGCGACCGCCGTGGGCAGCACCACCGACAGCGACAGCAGCACCACCGGCAGGAACGACAGGATGGGTACGCTCTGCAGCACGTCGAGCAAGGGCATCATCATCTTTTCGGCGGTGCGGTTACGGGCCGCGTAATAGCCGTAGACCAGGCTGAAGACCAGCGATAACCCATAGGCTGCGCCCATGCGTGCCACCGACAACGCGGCATACCATGGCAGCGCGGCGGCCTCGAGTGAAATCTCCGGGCCGGCGACCACCGCCGGCGCGTGCAGTGCCAGCCGGACGCCCACGTAAAGCGCTCCGGCGAGGCCAAGCAGGATCATGCCATCGCCGAGGGTCAGCGTCGGCGCAACGCGCAGGGGCAGGCTGAACCTCAGGCGCGCCATGCCGTGACGGCCTGAAAAATCGAGGGACGGCGACACGGGCGAACGGCGGTGCGCTGGGTATGGTGACGACTCATCCGGCCAGTGTCTGATCGAAAAGAAAGGACGCAGATGCTCCCGACGAAACCGGGCACGAAAGCTGCCGTGTTGACGTGCGAATCATGTACCACATCGGGGTTCTGGGCTTCCGTTCAGACCGTGGAAATACGGACAAGACGAAGATTCTAATGGGATTGTCTGGTGTGTTGCATCCAGCCATTGAATCCGCACCGAAGCGGAGACGTTCGGACCTCTCAGGCGGCTCCGCTTCTGGCCGAATTCGGCCGTTTACTTTGTGCACTTGGGTTCGAGCAGCAGCCGGCGCAGGATAGCCATGACGCTTTGTGCCAGTATGTGAATACTGACCAGTGCCTCCCCTTCCAAGCCCCCGATCAAGCGATCACCCGCGATGCCATCGACCCATAATCCCCCCGCCGCCTGGCTGCCCGACCTGGTAGCAGGACTTTCCGTGGCGGGATTGCTCGTTCCCGAAGCCGTCGCGTATTCGAGCATTGCATCTCTGCCGCCGGGGTATGGCGTGATAGCCTTGCTGGCCGGACTGACCTGCTATGGCCTGGTGGGGAGCAGCCGCTTCGCCATCGTGTCGGCCACGTCTTCCTCCGCCGCCGTGCTGGCAGCCGCCACCGCTTCGCTGGCGCAAGGCGATCCCGGCCTGAGACTGGCCCTGGCCGCAGGCCTGATCCTGCTGACCGGGGTCTTCTTCCTGGTGGCGGGGGTTGCGCGCATGGGGGCTATCTCGGAGTTCATCGCCAAGCCCGTGCTGCGCGGTTTCGCCTTTGGCCTGGCCCTGGTCATCATCATCAGGCAACTGCCGAATATTCTCGGGGTGCATTCGCAGCATACCGACATCCTGCGCTACTGCCGCGATCTCTTCGCGCAATTCGGCGACTGGAACCCCACGGGCGTCGGCACCGGGCTGGCCGCGCTGGCTTTGCTGTTCATTCTCAAACCCTATCGGCGCGTCCCGGCTGCCTTGCTGGCCATCGTCCTCGGGGTTGCCGCGCAGGCGGTATGGGGTCTGGACCAGCATGGAGTGGCACTGGTCGGAAGCATTGACCTGCAATTCAAGGCGCCGAGCGTTCCCGACCTCACGCGGGGGGAATGGCTGCGGCTGGGCGAACTGGCGTTTGCCATGCTGTTCGTGCTGTTTGCTGAATCCTACGGAAGCGTGCGCAGTTTCGCCCTCAAGCATGGCGACACCTTGTCGGCCGACCGCGAGCTGCTGGCCTTGGGATTTGCCAACCTGGCGTCCGGCCTGTTTGCCGGCATGCCGGTCGGCGCCGGTTATTCCGCCACCTCGGCCAACGAGGCCGCCGGCGCCCGTTCCAGGCTGGCGGCCTGGATTGCCGCGCTGGTGGTTTTTGCGGCCGTGCTCACCCTGCTGCCCTATGTCGCGCTCACTCCGGAGCCGGTGCTGGCTGCCATCGTCATCTACGCCGTCAGTCACACGCTGAATCCGGCAGCTTTGCGCATCTATTTCCGCTGGCGGCGCGACCGCATGGTCGTGTTGTTTGCCGTGGCCGCCGTGCCGCTGCTCGGGATCCTGGATGGCCTGCTGCTCGCAGTGGGCGCAAGTTTGCTGATGACGTTGCGGGACCTCTCCGAACACAGAATTTCGGTGCTCGGGCGGCTGGGGCAGGGCCACGATTTCGTGAGCGTCACGGCACATCCCGAGGCGAAGCAGCTCCCCGGCCTCCTGATCATGCGGCCGGAGGCGCCCCTGTTCTTCGCCAATGCCGACCCGATACTGACCCGCGTTCGGCAGCAGATCGAGGCGGCGGAGGCGGGTTCGGTGAAGACGCTGATTCTCAGCCTGGAGGAGTCGCCTGACCTGGATGGCAGCAGCGTCGAGGCCATTATGGAGCTCGCCCGATTCACGAGCGCGCGCGGGATCACCTTGCTGCTTGCGCGTCTGCACGATCCCGCCATGGCTGTGCTCGCGCAGGCGAAGATCCACGGCCTTCCCGCGTCGGCACTGACGAACTGGAGCGTGGACGACGCGGTAGCGAAGGCTTTGGCCTGAGAAAGCGCACAGGGAACGCGCGTGCCTTCGTGCAACTCGGGACCGGCGTCAGCCGAGCACTGCGTCAACCCAGTGTCCGACGGCGATGCTTGCCAGGATTACCACGGCAGCAACCACCATGTGCTTCACGATCTCAAGCGACGGCTTCACCTTGCGTTCGCGGGCCACCAGGAAGCTCAGAGCGGCAAGCAGCGACATCCCCCAGACAATCGCCACTGCGCCGGCATACGCAAGCGGGAGCACGCCGACGGGGATCGCGAAACTGATGCATACCAGCAGCCGCGCGAGAAAATTCGTGATGGTTCCGGTGAACGCATCCTTCTCGTCGAGCTGCTCGGATTCCTGGTAGACGTGAATGCTCAACGCGTCGGTCAGGTTGTCGGCGAGTGCCGCAATGAGCAGGGCGCTCACGATGACCGGCTTGGTCGCATTGGCAACGCTGAGGCCGCTAATCAAGGCCGTGCTGGTGACGATTGCGGCGGTTCCTCCATAGCTGATCCTTCTCGTCTTGAACACTTGCAAATTCCTCGCAAATTGCCGCTGAGCCCCACCTCTAAGCCCCGAAGTCGGCACCCTTTCAGAATTCCATTCTAGATGGCGGTGTCCAGCAGGTTGCGGCCGGCAGGACGTCCGGAAGGCCGGGGAGATCGCCGGTCCGCGCCTTCCCCGCGTTTTTGCCCGATCCTACTGCACCTCCTAGAATGAACCGACAACCTTTTCACGTGGATTGTCTTGCCAACCCCCATCCTCAAAGCCTTGCTGCTGCTAGCCGCGCTGTGCGCGACGCCGGCGTACGCGCTGACGGTCAAGGTGGATGCGCCCGATGACATCAGGGCGCTGCTGACCCAGTATCTCGAAACGGCGCGCGCGGCGCGCTTGGGTGAGCAGCTGGACGCCGATGAAATTGCGCGGCTGCAGCGGCAGAGCGAGCAGACCGCGCGTGACCTGCTGGCGACCGAGGGCTATTTCTCGCCGCGGGTGGAGAGCAAGGTCGAACGGGTGGGCGACGACTGGCGGGTGGAGTATCGGGTCGACCCCGGCGCGCGCACCACGGTCCGCAGCGTGAATCTGGTTTTCGAGGGCGAGGTGAAAACAGCCAACGCGGCCGCGTTGCGGAAACGTGTCGAGCGCAGCTTTTCGCTGAAGGCGGGGATGCCGTTTCGCCAGGCTGACTGGACTGCCGCCAAGCTGGCAGTGCTGCGCCCCTTGCTGGCGAACCGCTATCCGGCGGCGCGGCTGACGGCGAGCGAGGCGCGCATCGACCCCGCCGCACGGGCGGCCGACCTGAGCGTGACGATCGACAGCGGGCCCGCGTTTTTCTATGGCGAGCCGGTCATCAGCGGCACCCGGCGCTACCCTCAATCGATCGTCCGCAACCTCAATCCGGCCAAACCGGGGAAGCCGTTCCGCCAGCAGGATCTGCTCGATTACCAGATGGCGCTGGAAGCGAGCGGCTATTACGCACAGGCCACGGTCCGCATCGATCCCGATCCTGCGCAGGCAGCGGCAGTGCCGATCCAGGTCGAGGTGGTGGAGCGGCCGGAGAAACGGTTCAGTGTGGGCGCGGGGGGGAGCACGGATACCGGCGCGCGGGTACAGCTGGGATGGCTGTCGCGCGACATCGCAGATCGCGGCTTGCGTCTGAAAATCGACGCGCGCTTCGAAACCCGTCAGCGGACGGGCGCGGCGGAACTCGCCTGGCCACGGACCTCTGCTGGCTACGAGAACAGCCTCGGGGCACAGATCAAGGAGAAAGACATCGAGGGGCAGAAAACCCTTTCCACGCTGCTGGTGGCCAAGCGCACGCGCAAACGCGGACAGATCGAAGCCACGGTGTCACTGCAATACCAGACCGAAAAACAGACCATCGGTGACGTGGTCGACGAGCGCAACCGGGCGCTGAGCGCCAACTATGCGTGGACGCAACGCGCGATTGGGCGCGTGTTCTATCCGCGGCGCGGCCATGTGCTCACCCTGCAGGGCGGCGGTGCGGCCGCCGGCCTGCTGTCGGATACCAGCTTCGTCCGCCTGTATGGCCGCCATATCCAGTATTTCCCCGCCGGCGCCAACGGGCGGCTGGTGCTGCGTGGCGAACTCGGCAGCGTGCTGGCGGACACGCGCACCGGCATCCCCACTGACTTCCTGTTCCGTGCTGGCGGCGACAACTCGGTGCGTGGCTACGCCTATCAGAGCCTCGGCCGCACGCTTGCCGGGGGGGTGGAGTCGGTGCGTTATCTCGCTACCGGCAGCGTCGAATACAACTATTTCTTCAACCAGACCTGGGGCATGGCGCTGTTCGTCGACGCGGGCGACGCGGCAGACAGCCCCGGCAGCCTGTCGCCGGTGTTCGGCTATGGAATGGGCGCGCGCTACCGTTCGCCGGTGGGGCCGGTTAACCTCGACGTGGCGTACGGCGAAGCCACCCGGAAATTCCGTCTGCATTTCTCGCTTGGGGTGTCGTTTTGAGGCGCGTCGCCCGTGGGCTGATCGGCCTGGTGGCCATGCTGGCACTGGTGGCCGTTGCCGTGTTCGGGATGGCGGCGACGACCACCGGTTTTCGCTGGCTCGTCAATGCGGCGGCCAGCCTGAGCGGAGGTCGGCTGCTGGTCGCAGGCGTGGATGGCCATCTCGGCACGCCCATCCGGGTCGACAAGCTGATGTTCACTTCCGCTACGCAGCGCGTCACGCTGGAGCGTGGGCGGCTGGAATGGCAGCCGCGTGCACTGCTGCACGGGCGCCTCGATATCGGCTTGCTGGCGGCGCAGACCGTGCGCGTCGAAGTCCTGCAAAAGCGCCTGACACCGCCGGCGCTTCCCGCCAGTCTGCGCCTGCCGGTGGACGTGCAGGTGGCTGCCTGGGATGTGGCGCGCCTTGAGGTGGTCGATGCCGGGGGCACGCTCGGTTTCCGGAACCTGCACGGTCGCATCGAAGACGACGGCACGCGCTATCGGTTTGGCGGCATGGCGGCTAGCACGCCCTGGGCGGACGTCAGCGGCCAGCTCGAGCTTGGCAAGGACGCGCCATTTCCGCTGCAGGGCCGCTTCGAAGCCCGCCGCAGCGATCCCGTGCGGGTCGACGCCACGCTCGGCGTGCGGGGCCAGTTGGCGGCCATCATCTTCCGGGTCGATGCGCAGGCGAAAAGCATGCGCTTCATGGCCAGCGGCGAGGCGGCGCCATTTGCGCGCGTGCGTTTGCCCCGGCTTCTGGTGGCGGGGCAGGGCATCGACCCGCGCCAGTTCGCGGCGGGTGCACCGGGCGCCGATCTGGCGTTTTCCGGCGTGTTCGAAGGCCAGCCGGGCGAACGCCTGCTCGGCAGCTTCAGCCTCAGCAATGGGCAGGCGGGGCGACTCGACCAGAACCGTCTGCCGCTCGTCAGTCTGACCGGCGCCGTGTTGGGCGACAGCCAGCGTGCCGACTTCAGCGCGCTGGCGATCGATCTGGGCACCGTGGGGCAATTGAGCGGGGGCGGGCAGTGGCGCAATGGCAGCCTGAGGGTGAACCTCAGCAGCCCACGTCTCAACCTGGCCGGCCTGCATCGCCAGCTGTATTCCACGCGCCTCAAGACGACCCTGCAGTTTGACGGCGATGCGACCCGGCAGACGCTGGCGGCCGACGTCAGCGAAACCCGGGGACAGGGGCATTTCACCCTGTCGCACGCCGATGCGGTGTTGCGCCTGGAGTCGGCCGCTTTCTCCGGACAGTCGGGCAGGCTGACGGCCGAGGGTGCGCTGCGCCTCGATGCCACGCGCGCCTTTACCGCCGCGTTCGACGCCAGCCAGATCAATCCGGCAAGCTTCGGAAAGTTTCCCCGTGGCCGGCTCAACGCGCGCGGCCAGGCGAGCGGCGCCCTGTTGCCGGCACTGCGCCTGCAGACGCAGTTCACCCTGCCGCCCGGCGAGCTCGAAGGACGCCCGGTGCGGGGGCAAGGGCGGATGCGCTATGAAAACCGCCATCTCGCCGACGCCGACATCGACCTGAATTTGGCCGGCAATCTGGGGAAGCTGAAGGGCGCGTATGGCCGGGCGGGCGACCGGCTCGTCTGGGACATCGACGCACCGGCGCTGGCACGCCTGAATCTGGGCATGGCAGGGCGGCTGAGCAGCCGTGGCAGCGCCAGTGGCGACCCGGCCCAGCTGCGGATCGAAGCGCAGCTTGCCGCCAGCAGCCTGCGCCTGCCGGGCGATATCGCCGCCGACTCACTGGATCTGCGCATGGATCTGCAGGCCGCGGCCAACGGCGCGTTCGACGGCCAGCTCGATGCAAGTGGCGTGCGGCTGGCCGGACAGCGCGTCAATACGCTGCATGCGACCCTGCAGGGGCGGCGCAACGCGCACACACTGGTGCTCGACGCCCGCCTGCCGGCGTGGCGGGCAACAGCGCGTCTGGCAGGGGGGCTGGATGCGAACAAGGTGTGGCGCGGGCGAATGGATCAGGGCGAGGTGCAGGGTGCCTGGCCGATGAAGCTGCTGGCGCCCGCCACGCTGTTGCTGTCCCGCGAACAGCAGCAGGTGAGCGGCCTGGCGCTGGAAGTGGCCGGCGGACGGCTGATGGTCGAACAGCTCGGCCGGCAGGGCACGCGGCTTGCTAGCCGCGGCACGCTCTCCAATCTGCCGCTGGCCCCGTTTGCGGAATGGGTGAAAACCGCGCCGTCCTTTCGCACCGACCTGCGCATGAGCGGCGAGTGGGATCTGCGCCTGGGCGATACGCTCGATGGCACGCTGCGGCTGCGCCGCCAGTCGGGCGATGTGCGGCTGACCGATCCCGCGCTGGCAATGGGCCTGACCACCCTGACGCTCGATTTCGACGCAGCCGCCAGCCAGATCAAGGCCCGCCTCGCGGCCGACGCGCGCGAGGCCGGCCGGCTGCGTCTGGATGCCAGCGCGGCACTGGCGCGCGAAGGTGCCGCGTTGACGCTGTCGCATAGTGCGCCGCTGGCATGGAACGCCCAGTTCGACGTGCCGAACCTGCGCCTGCTGCGGCCGTTGATTCCCGTCGGCATCCGCGCCGATGCCCGCCTCAATGCGCAGCTCAGTGGCAGCGGCAGCCTGGCGGCGCCGACTGTCGAGGGCCGGATTTCCGCCGAAGCGATCCGTTTCTCCATGCCCGAGGAAGGCGTGGCCATCACCGACGGAACGCTCAAGCTGCTGCTGGCGAACGACCGGGTGCAGGTGCAGGAGGGTGAACTGAAGGGCGTCAGCGGTCGCATCGTGGTGAGTGGCGATGCCCAGCTGAAAAACCCGCAGGCCGGCCTCACCCTCACCTTCGAAAAGTTTGCGGCCACCAACCGCAGCGACCGACGCGTGGTCGTGTCGGGCGTGACCCGCCTCAATCTGAACCAGAAGCGCCTGCAACTCGAAGGCGAACTCACGGCCGATCGTGCCCGCCTGGAAATGCCCGAGGCGAGCCGGCCCGAACTGTCGAGCGATGTCGTGGTGGTCGGGCAGCCGCCGCGCGAGAAGCCGGTGGCGCAGCGCATCCCGCTGGCGCTCGATCTCACGCTGCGGCTGGGTAACGATTTCCTGTTCAAGGGCGCGGGCCTCGACGCGCGCCTGGGCGGCCAGTTGCGCGTGTTCACCGTGAACCAGGTACTGCGCGGCGAGGGAACGATCCAGGTGGTAGAGGGACGCTACACTGCCTATGCGCAGACGCTGGATATTGAGCGCGGCGCACTGCACTTTGCCGGGCCCATCGACAACCCCGGTCTCGATGTGCTGGCGGTGCGAAAGACGCCGACCGTGAAGGTCGGCGTGCAGGTCGGCGGCACCGTGCAGCGTCCCCTGGTGACGCTCTATTCCGATCCGGCATTGCCCGATGGCGAGAAGCTGGCCTGGCTCGTGCTGGGGCACAGCCTGGAAAACAGTGGCCAGCAGGAATTCGCCTTGCTGCAGGTGGCGGCAGGCGCGTTGCTGAGTCAAGCCGAGTCGGTGAATCTGCAGGCGAGCATGGCGGAAACCCTGGGCATCGACACCTTCGAAGTGCGCTCGGGCGGCAGTGAAGACCTCACCAGCACCGTGGTCAGTGTCGGTAAGCGCTTGTCCTCGCGCGCGATGCTTAGTTACGAGCAGAGCATCGACGGGCTGAGCCAGGTGGTCAAGGTGATGTACCAATTGTCGAAGCACGTGCGGCTGGAAGCGCAGGCCGGGCAGCCAAGCAGTTTCGATGCGTTCTATACGCGGGACTACGACTAGCTGGAAGCCGTGATTGACTGCTCATCGCGCGCCTGTCTGTGCCGCTCGTCATCGCAGGCTCGCAAAACGCGATGGTAGAATCGGGCGCATGTTTGAAGTCCGCTCACTGTCATGAATTCTCGGCTCTGTTTGCCTGCCCTGCCCGGAGGCTGCCGCTGATGCGCATCCTGCTGTCCAACGACGATGGCTACTTTGCGCCCGGCCTGGCTGCGCTGGCCCAGACGCTGGCGCCACTCGCCGACATCACCGTGGTGGCGCCCGAGCGTGACCGCAGCGGCGCGTCCAATTCGCTCACTCTCGATCGCCCGCTGATGCTGCGCCAGGCGCCGAGCGGCTTTTACTACGTCAACGGCACCCCGACCGACTGTGTTCATCTGGCTGTCACCGGCATGCTGGACGATATGCCCGACATGGTGATTTCCGGCATCAACCATGGCGCCAATATGGGCGATGACACCATTTATTCCGGCACCGTTGCCGCCGCCACCGAAGGCTATCTGCTGGGCATCCCGTCGATTGCGGTTTCGCTTGCCAGTCACAACGCGCAGCACTTTGACACGGCCGCGCGCGTGGTGGCCGAACTGGTGCAGCGCATCCAGACGCGGCCGCCGATCGAGCCGATGCTGCTCAACGTCAATGTGCCGGATCGTGCTTGGGATGAGCTCGGTGGTCTCAGCGTGACCCGGCTGGGCAAGCGCCACAAGGCCGAGTCGGTGGTGAAAACCACCAACCCGCGCGGCCAGACCGTTTACTGGGTCGGCGCGGCCGGTGCCGCGCAGGACGCGGGTGAGGGCACCGATTTTCATGCGGTCGCCGCCGGATTCGTTTCGATTACTCCGCTGCAAATGGATTTGACCCGTTTCAGCCAGATGGACAAAGTGAAAGCATGGCTGAAACCCTGAACCTGCGCGCCGGCATCGGCATGACCTCGGCGCGCACGCGCGGCCGCATGGTCGAACGCCTGCGCGAGCAGGGCATCAAGGACGAAATGGTGCTGGCGGCGATGGGCAGTGTGCCGCGTCACCTGTATGTCGACCAGGCACTGGAATCCCGCGCCTACGAGGACACCGCCTTGCCGATCGGCTTCGGGCAGACGATTTCCAACCCCTACATCGTGGCGCGCATGGCAGAACTGGCACGCCACGGCGAGAACGGCCACGGTCGTGCGTTGGGGCGGGTACTGGAAATCGGGCTCGGCTGCGGCTATCAGGCGGCGGTGCTGGGCAAGCTGGCGCGTGAGGTGGTGTCGATGGAGCGCGTCGCGGCGCTGGTCGGCAAGACGCGGGTGCGCCTGCGTGAACTGCGGGTCAACAACGTCAAGCCCAAGCACGGCGACGGCATGCACGGCGCAAGGGATTTTGCCCCGTTCGACGCCATCGTGATCGCGGCTGCGTTTGCCGAAGTGCCGCAAGCCTTGTTGGAACAGCTGGCCGACGGCGGCCGTCTGGTGATGCCGCTCGGCAACGTCACGCAGACGCTTTGCGTGATGGAACGGCAAGGCGATACGCTGACCGAGCGCATGCTCGAGGGGGTGAAGTTCGTCCCCCTGCTGCCGGGAGTGGCGTGATGAAAACGACTGCCAGACACTGTGCGCGCGCTGCCTGGCTGGGCGTGGTGCTGCTGGGGCTGGGCGCCTGCACGTCACCCGGGATGGCCCCGGTGGATGACCGCTCGCTGATGCGCGGCGCTACCCGGGCGGAGGGAACGCGCCCCGTCACGCCGCAGATCGCACCGTCCACCAACGGCCTGCATACCGTGGCGCGCGGCGATACGCTGTACGCCATCGCCTTTGCCAACGGCCT
>JBLMYH010000264.1:0-3230 GCA_050258175.1 Hyphomicrobiaceae bacterium | reverse complement strand
AACTGGATCGCGATCTCGAACACCTTGCCCTTCTCGTCGTTGAAGTTGAGCAGCTGCCCGACCAGGATCAGGTGCCCGGTACTGGAGACAGGCAGAAACTCGGTAAGCCCCTCGACGATGCCGAGGATGAGCGCGTGCAGGAGAATGGTGGAATCGGTCATGACAGGGATTGAGGCATGAAAAAAGGCGCACCCGGCGGATGCGCCCGCGGATTATACGCCGCGCAGATGCCGCTTTCCGGTGGGTGCGCCGCCGCCCCGCATCACGCGGGCATGCGCCCGGGCTGGCCGGCCGCGCCGCCCGCCAGGGGATCCGCACTCCCGGTCACCCGGTTCCGGCCCCCTTCCTTGGACTGGTAGAGGCATTCGTCGGCCGAGACAATCAGCGCATCGAGCGTCGCGTGATACGGGCTTTTCTGGGCCACCCCGAAACTTGCGGTGATCGCGGTTTGACCCGTGTCACGGGGAATGCGCATCTCCGCGATCGCCGCGCGCAACCTTTCCGCCAGCGCTAGCGCTGCCTGGAGACCGGTTTCCGGCATGAACACGATGAATTCCTCGCCGCCCCATCTGGCGAGGACATCGCCCTGCCTGACCGATTTCCGGAGAACGTCCGCCAAAGCCCGCAGCACCGCGTCGCCATGCGCATGGCCGTAGGTGTCGTTGACCCGCTTGAACAGGTCGATGTCGAGCAGCATGACCGAGGCGGCGTGGTCATGCCGGGTCGCCGTGCTCCAGAGCGGGCTCGTCTTGTCGTAGAAGGCACGCCGGTTGTTCAGCCCCGTGAGCGGATCCAGCTGCGCCAACTGTTCTGCGCGGATCCGCTCCTCCTGGCCGGCGCGGAACTGGTAGGCCAGCGCCAGGGCGAGCAGCGTGGCATCGGCCAGCATGCCGATTTCGACGGCGCGGAAGGTCCAGCTGTTGTTGGGGATGAAGCCCCAGGTGGACAGCGTCGTCAGCGCGGCGCCCACCATGGCCGCCAGCGCGGCGATCAGGAAATAGCGGGCCGGCTTCTGCCCGGCGCGCACTGCGCTGATGCCCAGCGCCAGCATGATCCCGGAAAACAGAAACACGAACGTGAAGGAAACGAGCAGTGCGACTTTCTGGCTGCCCAGCACGATGGCGACGGCCAGCAAGGCGCCAAACGTGCCGCAATAGGCGACGACGGCCTTGTACAGGCGCGGAAACTGCGCGCGCAGCTCGAGAAAGCGGATGGCGAAAAACAGGCCGCTGACGCCATAGAGGAAGATCAGGATGGGATTGGACCATTGCTGCCAGATCACCGAATCCGGCCAGATCCATTGGAAACCATGGCCGGTGTAGGCGACGTTCATCATGATGAACATCGCCAGATAGAGCGCGTAGGACAGGTAGCGCGAACCGCGGAGGCTGGCGTAAAGGATCGCGTTATAGGCCATCAGCGCGAGCAGGAAGCCGTACACGATGCCGTAGCTGAGTTCCTGCTGGGTCTGCCTGAGCCGCGAGGCTTCCCGGCTCAGCAGGTAGAGCGGGACGACCATGGGGTCGGGGGTTTCGACACGGACGAAGACGTCGCTGCTGCCCTGCGCGAACGCCTGGTCGAACACGAAATAGCGGCTCATGATCGGTCGCTGCGGGAAGGGCTGTCGATCGCCCACGCGATAGGTCGCGATGGTCCGGCCCTGCCGCAAGAAGTAGACGTCGACCTGGTCGAGCCAGGCGGTTTCGATGGACAGCCTTCTAAATGCCGGCGCTGCCGCCGGGTTGTCGACGGCGAAATGAAGCCAGACCGGTTTCGCACCGATGCCGAAATTCAGGACCGGGCTTTTCCCCGGGGAGAATCGTCCTGCCTGGTAGGCCGCGATGACCTCCGGCAGGGTAAGCCGGCCGGCCGGCTCTTTGAGGAAATCCGTCGACCGACCGATGGCCGACTCATGATCGAGCGCCGTCGACAGGGGCGGCGCGGCGGCGGCGGTGCCGCATGCAAGCTGTAGCACGGCAGCGAGAACGACGAATAGCACTCTCGCCCGCCGGCCGAACCCTTCCGGCCAGCGGACAAGACGGCGGGGACAGGCGTCAGACCTTACGGTACACCTCGGCCCCCTGCTTCACGAACTCGACCGCCTTCACCTCCATCCCTTTCGCCAGCGCGGCGGCCTCGTCGAGGCCTTCCTTCGCCGCATACTCGCGCACGTCCTGGGTGATCTTCATCGAGCAGAAGTGCGGGCCGCACATCGAGCAGAAGTGCGCGACCTTGGCCGACTCCTTGGGCAGCGTCTCGTCGTGGAACGACTTCGCCTTGTCGGGGTCGAGGCCGAGGTTGAACTGGTCGTCCCAGCGGAATTCGAAGCGCGCCTTCGACAAGGCGTTGTCGCGGATCTGCGCGCCGGGGTGGCCCTTGGCCAGATCCGCCGCGTGTGCGGCGAGCTTGTAGGTGATGATGCCTTCCTTGACGTCGTCCTTGTCCGGCAGGCCGAGGTGCTCCTTCGGCGTGACGTAGCACAGCATCGCGGTGCCGTACCAGCCGATCATTGCAGCGCCAATGCCGGAGGTGATGTGGTCGTAGCCTGGGGCGATGTCGGTGGTGAGCGGCCCGAGCGTGTAGAACGGCGCCTCGGAGCAGGACTCCAGCTGGATGTCCATGTTCTCCTTGATCAGCTGCATCGGCACGTGGCCGGGGCCCTCGATCATCACCTGCACGTCGTGCTTCCATGCGACCTGGGTCAGTTCGCCGAGCGTCTTCAGTTCGGACAGCTGCGCCTCGTCGTTGGCGTCGTAGATCGAGCCGGGGCGCAGACCGTCGCCAAGGCTGAAGGCGACGTCGTACGCCTTCATGATTTCGCAGATCTCCTCGAAGTGGGTGTAGAGGAAGCTCTCCTTGTGGTGCGCGAGGCACCACTTGGCCATGATCGAGCCGCCGCGCGAAACAATGCCGGTCATGCGGTTCGCGGTCATCGGCACGTAGCGCAGCAGCACGCCGGCGTGGATCGTGAAGTAGTCGACGCCCTGCTCGGCCTGCTCGATCAGCGTGTCGCGGAACATCTCCCAGGTCAGCTCCTCGGCACGGCCGTCGACCTTCTCCAGCGCCTGGTAGATCGGCACGGTGCCGATCGGCACCGGGCTGTTGCGGATGATCCACTCGCGCGTCTCGTGGATGTTCTTGCCGGTCGACAGATCCATCACGGTGTCGCCGCCCCAGCGGATCGCCCAGGTCATCTTCTCGACTTCTTCCTGGATGCTGGAGCCGAGCGC
>JBLMYH010000263.1:0-3513 GCA_050258175.1 Hyphomicrobiaceae bacterium | reverse complement strand
CCGGCTGGCCAGGCATCGGGAGCGCTCGCGAATGGACCGGGTCGGGGATGGGGTGTACGGGTCATGAGTTAGGGAGCCAGGCAGGGGCCTGAAGGGCGTCGTCCGGAGATTCTGGACCATTGCAGGCGCGGCAATAGATTTTCACTAAAACCTGTGCAGTAGCCATCCCCGGCGAAGCGGCGTTTATTGTATGCTGCGCGGCGTGGTTCGGTGTAACCTCATCGTAACGCGTAACAATTTTCCCGGCGAAGCCCCAGCGTCCTGATCCGCTATCCCATGCCTGCCGCAATTCACTCCCCTGTCTGTCCCGGACGCTGCGCGTCGTGAACAGAAAGACCATCGAATTCCTGCGCGTCACCCATCTGGACGGACCGAACATCTGGACCTACCGGCCCGTGCTGGAGGCCTGGGTCGATATCGGCGATCTTGAGGATTCGCCTTCCAATACCATTCCCGGCTTGTACGAGCGCCTCACCGGCTGGCTGCCTGGCCTGGTCGAGCACCGCTGCGGCGTAGGCGAGCGCGGCGGCTTCCTGCTGCGTCTGCGCGAGGGAACCTGGCCGGCCCATATTCTCGAACACGTCACGATCGAACTGCAGAATCTGGCCGGCATGAAGGTCGGCTTCGGCAAGGCGCGCGAGACCGCCGAGCGCGGGATCTACAAGGTGGCGGTGCGCACGCGCAACGAGGCGGTCGGACGCGCCTGCCTGGAGGCCGGACGCGACCTGCTGATGGCCGCCATCGAAGACCGCCCCTTCGATGTGCAGGGCACCGTGGCGCGCCTGCGCGACCTGGCGGACCGGCGCTGCCTGGGCCCGAGCACGGCCTGCATCGTCGATGGGGCGAGCGCACGGCATATCCCGTCCATACGCCTGACCGCGGGCAATCTGGTGCAGCTTGGCTATGGCGCCCGCCAGCGGCGGATCTGGACGGCGGAAACGGACCTGACCAGCGCGATCGCCGAAGGCATCGCGGGCGACAAGGATCTGACCAAGCGCCTGCTGAAATCCTGTGGGGTGCCGGTGCCGGAAGGCCGCATTGCCGAAAGCCCGGAGGACGCCTGGGACGCGGCCGAGGAGATCGGCCTGCCGGTCGCGATCAAGCCGGTGGACGGCAACCATGGCCGCGGCGTCTCCCTCGACCTCGCCGCCCGCGAGGATGTCGAGCGCGCCTACCAACTGGCCCTGCCGGAAGGGAGCGAGGTCATCGTCGAGCGCTATGTGCCGGGCAACGAACACCGGCTGCTGGTGGTCGGCTCGCATGTCGTTGCTGCGGCGCGCGGCGAGGCAGCCTGGGTGCGGGGCGATGGCCGCTCGACCGTCGCCGAACTGATCGACGGCCAGCTCAATACCGACCCGCGCCGTGGCACGACCGAGGATTATCCGCTCAACCGGATCCTGATTGACGCGGACCCGGCGGTCGGCCTCGAGCTCGAGCGGCAGGGGCTGACGCCGGACGCAATTCCGGCGGCGGGCCAGGCCGTCCTGATTCAGCGCAACGGCAACGTTGCCTTTGATGTCACGGAAACGCTTCACCCCGAGGTGGCGGAGACCGCCGTGTTGGCCGCCCGGGTGGTCGGGCTCGACGTGGCCGGTATCGATATGGTGGCGGAAGACGTCTCCCGGCCGCTGGAAGCGCAGGGCGGGGCGATCGTGGAAGTGAATGCGGGGCCCGGGCTGCTCATGCACCTGAAACCGGCCGACGGCAGCCCCCGTCCGGTTGGACGCGCCATTGTCGATCACCTGTTTCCCAATGGGGAAAGCGGCCGCATCCCTGTCGTCGGCATCAGCGGCTCGCTGGGGACGACCGCCATCGCCCACCTGGTCGCCCAACTGATCGCATGCACCGGCAAGCGCACCGGCCTCGCCTGCCGCGAGGGTCTGTATCTGGGGCGGCGCCAGGTCAAGCCGGGGAACTGCGCAAACTGGCGGTCGGGCCGGCAGCTGCTGATGAACCGCGGGGTGGACGCCGCGGTTTTCGAACACGATGCCAAATCGATCCTGTGCGAGGGCTATGCCTATGACCGCTGTCAGGTCGGCGTGGTGACCGATATGCAGATGGACGCGGCACTGGCCGAGTATTACCTGCGCGAGCCCGGGCACATGCACACGGTCATGCGCACCCAGGTGGACGTGGTTCTGCCCGACGGGGTGGCGGTCCTGCATGCCGCCGATGCGGCGGTGGCAGACCTGGCATCGCTGTGCGACGGGGCCGTGCTGTTCTACGCGCTTGATCCCGAGCTGCCGGTGATCGTCGAGCACCGTGCGCGCGGAGGCCGTGCAGTGTTCCTGCGCGACAACCAGGCGGTCATCGCGGGCGGCAGCGACGAGCGGCCGCTCTTCGATCTGGGCATCCTGCCGCCGCCCGTGAACGGGAACCCTTCCATGCAAGCCTTGCATGTGCTCGCTGCAGTCGGAGCGGCACTGGCGCTGGACATTCCGCCAGACCTGATCCGGGCCGGGATTGAAACCTGCGTGTCACTCCCCGCGTCTGCAACCTTGGCCAACCACTAGGAAATATATCCGGCAGAACGAATCTGCCGCGGGTTACCCAACAGGAACGGCGTTCATGGAAATATCACGTATCCGGGCACTGCGCGGCCCCAATCTCTGGAGCCGGCATACGGCCATCGAGGCCTTGGTGCAGTGCGCGCCCGAAGAGACGGCGATCGGCTCGATCAGCGGGTTTGAGGCGCGCTTGCGGGCGCGTTTTCCGGAAATAGGCCCGATGCGGCCGACCGGCTATGAGGACGACATTTCCATCGCGCATGCGCTGGCGTTCGCCGCGCTCGGCCTGCAGGCCGAGGCCGGGTGTCCGGTCAGTTTCTGCGTCACGTCGCCTACGGTGGAGGCGGGAACCTATCAGCTTGCCTTTGAATATACCGAGGAAGAGGTCGGACGACTGGCACTCGAACTGGCAGAGTCGCTTTGCCGTGCTGCACGCGACGATGCGCCCTTCGATCTGGACGCTTCCCTGGCGCGGCTGCGGGACCTTGACGAGGACGTTCGCCTCGGCCCCAGCACCGGCGCAATCGTCCAGGCTGCCGTCGTGCGTGGCATTCCCTCCCGGCGCCTGACCGCGGGCAGCCTCGTGCAGTTCGGCTGGGGAAGCCGGCAGCGGCGCATCCAGGCCGCCGAGACCGATGGCACCTGCGCCATTTCCGAGGCGATCGCCCAGGACAAGGATCTCACCAAGACGCTTCTGGACGCGGCAGGCGTGCCGGTTCCGCTGGGACGCGTCGTGACCGATGCCGAGGACGGCTGGGCCGCGGCCTGCGAGATCGGGCTGCCGGTGGTGGTCAAGCCGCGCGACGGCAATCAGGGCAAGGGGGTGACGGTCAACATCCTCACGCGCGAACACTTCATGGCGGTGTATGGCGCTGCGGCGGCGATCAGCGAGGAGGTGCTGGTCGAGCGCTTCATTCCGGGCCATGATTACCGCCTCCTCGTGGTTGGCAATCGTCTGGTCGCGGGGGCCCCCCGTGAGCCGCCACGAAAAACATTTTTTGGATAA
>JBLMYH010000262.1:0-2976 GCA_050258175.1 Hyphomicrobiaceae bacterium | reverse complement strand
GCCTCAGCCGAGAGCGCATCGCCGTCGTTCTCGGCGAGCGCTTCCTGAGCACGAAGATGATCGATCGCGCTGCGCCCGCGATGGCGCAGATAGTCACTAGCAACGATTGCCACGAGGTCGGCGTCGTCCATAACGGAACAAAGCCTATACCTCCCCGAGCGTTCCGTCTTTGCGTGTATTAACCGAATTGCCGACCACGTCGGCGGGGCGCTTCTGGCCCTTAGGGAAACGCTGAAATAGTTCCGTTTCGGGGGTGGATTGGATAGGATTGGTGCGGTTCCGGGAGTGGGGTCGGATTGATGCAGCGTCAGGGCAGCTTTGCCGAGGCGGAATACGGGGCCAAGAAGAAGCAGACGCGGCGCGATAAGTTTCTGGCGGAGATGGAGGCTGTCGTTCCGTGGTCCCGGCTGATGGAGCGCCTCGCGCCGCTCTATCCGAAAGGCGAACGCGGCCGGCCGCCGATCCCGCTGGAACGCATGCTGCGGGTCTATTTTGTGCAGCAATGGTACGGGCTGGCTGACGAAGCGGTCGAGGATGCGCTGTATGACAGCCAGGCGCTACGCGGCTTTGCCGGCATCGAATTGAATCGCGACCCGGTGCCGGACGCGACCACGGTGCTGCATTTCCGGCATTGGTTGGAACGGCACGATTTGACCAAGGGACTGTTCGACGAGGTCGTCGCGATGCTGCAGGAGCGCGGGTTGCTGATGCGCCAGGGGACGATTGTCGATGCGACGATCATCGCCGCGCCGCCCTCGACCAAGAACAAAGAGAAGCGCCGCGACCCGGAGATGCACCAGACGAAGAAGGGCAATCAGTGGCACTTCGGGATGAAGGCCCATATCGGGGTCGATGTCGCCTCGGGGCTGGTGCACACGGTCATCGGCACCGCCGCCCATGAAGCCGACATTACCCAGACGGCGGCGCTGCTGCATGGGCAGGAGGAAGATGTCTTCGGCGATGCCGGCTACATCGGGGCGGACAAGCGGCCTGAACTCGTGGACCGCGATGTCTCATGGAACATTGCGATCAAGCGCAGCATCATCAAGGCGCTGCCGAAAGCCTTGCGGGAGATGGTCGAACCGGTCGAGCGGGCGCTGTCGCAGGTGCGCGCGGTCGTCGAGCATCCCTTCCACATTGTCAAGAACCGTTTCCGCCACAGGAAGCTGCGCTATCGCGGCCTCAAGAAGAACACCGCGCAGCTCCATACGCTGTTCGCCCTGGCCAATCTGGTGATCGTCAAGAAGGCGCTTCTGGCCCCGTCACCGGCCGGATAACGCCGAGAGCATGCCGCAATCCTGCTGCTGTACGGAAAACGCCCACCCCGAACCTCGAATCCCCTCTGAAATCGGGCGCAGCCGTGCACTGACACCGGTAAATTATCCCTCGGTCACCATCCCGCCAATCAGATCAGACTTGTTCAGCGGGTCCCTACCACTACAGTTGCGTTTTTGACGCTGAGTTCTGATCTTCTCGCGGATGGTTGGGAGAGGATGGATGAGCGGTGCGTCGATCGAGGAAACATTGGAGCTGTGGGCGGCATCGTTGCGGGAGGTGAAGGGGCGGATGCGCCCGCTGTTCACGCAGGAACGAGTGGCGGCCTCGGCCGGTCTGTTTCTTGACGGACTGCTTGGGGAGGAGCGGCGCAAGACGGGCTGGATGCGGGCCGAGGCGGCGGGTGACCCTGGTCCCTGGCGGCAGCAGGCGATCCTGGGGCGGGGCCGCTGGGATGCCGAGGCTCTGCGCGATATTGTGCGCGAATACGTGGTTGAGGTGCTGGCCGAACCGGATGCCGTCCTGGTGGTGGACGAGACGGGGTTCCTGAAGCAGGGCAAGGCGTCCTGCGGCGTGGCTCGGCAGTACACGGGTTCGGCGGGCAAGATCACCAACTGCCAGATCGGTGTATTCGCGGCCTATGTCTCGGGCAACGGGCATGCCTTTATCGATCGGGCCCTCTATCTGCCCCAGGCCTGGGGCAACGATCCGGCGCGCCGGGCGGCGGCGCACGTGCCGCAGCAGATTGCCTTTGCGACCAAGCCACACCTTGCATGCGTCATGGTCGAGCGGGCCATCGCGGCGGGGGTGCCGTTCGCCTGGGTGGTCGGCGACAGCCTTTATGGGGTGAGCGAGGTTGAGATGGCCCTGCGCCGAGCCGGCAAGGGCTATGTGCTTGGCGTCAACAGCAATAGCCAGTTCAATTCCTGGGGCGCCAAGCCTGCGGTTGCCGGAACTGCCGCCGAGATCGCCGGCACGCTCGATCCCTCTGCCTGGCGGCGGTTATCGGCCGGGGCTGGAGCCAGGGGCGAGCGGCTGTTCGACTGGGCCTATCTGGAACTGGCCGATCTTGACGCCGCCGAATACAACGAGAGCCTGTCCGGCCTGTGGACCAGAGGTCTCCTGATCCGCCGCACTATCGCTGATGGCGCGCTGGCCTTTTTCGCCACCTGGTGCCCCGCCGGAACCGGAATGGAAACCCTGGTGGCGGTCGAGGGCCGGCGCTGGGCCATCGAGGACAGCTTCGAGACGGCCAAAAACGAACTCGGTCTCGACCACAACGAGACCCGTTCCTGGCACGGCTGGCACCGGCACGTCTCGCTGGTCATGCTGGCCTTTGCCATGCTGGCCGCCATCCGTCGCAAGGCCAATACGCCCGCGCCCCCAAAAAGCAGCCTGACGATGATCCGCACGAGCCGCCGTTGATCCGCTGGTCGGTGCAGGAAATCCGCCGAGTTGCTTGCCGCTTGGCGCAACACCACATCCAACCCGCCGTCGTCATCGCTTGGTCCGTTTGGCGCCGCGCCCATCAGGCCGCCGCGCAAGAAGCTCACATCAAGTCAAAAACGCAACTGTAGTGCTAGTTTTATGGATTGCAGGGAGGGAACATACGTTACGCGACCGGCGCAGTCCAGCTCCGTGCCGCTCGCGTTGATGTCGAAGCCCTTACCCGTTCGGGTGGACCGGATCGACCCAGCGCAC
>JBLMYH010000261.1:0-7284 GCA_050258175.1 Hyphomicrobiaceae bacterium | reverse complement strand
CGGAAGAACGGCCACTCGCGATACATGGCCCGCAGGCGCTCGAGTCCCGCCGGGTCGCCCTCGATGAAGTTCTTCAGCGCAGTGCCGATCCCGTACCAGGCGGGCAACGTATGACGCGACTGGGCCCAGCCGAACACCCACGGAATGGCGCGAATCGATCCGAGCGAGCGATCGGCCTTCTTGCGGTGTGACGGGCGGCTGCCCATGTTGAGCAAGCCGATTTCGGAGACGGGCGTGCTCTCGTAGAAGTAGTCGATGAAGCCAGGCATGCCGATCAGCGCGCGATAGGCTTTCTCGCCGGCCGCCGCGATGTCGTTCATCCTGTCGAGATATTCCTGCGGATAGCGCACCTCGCTCTGCGCGAGCGCCGTCGCGCTGGCCTTGAGCAAGCCGGTGACCCCCATGCCTATTTCGTAACTTGCCGTTTCGGGATTGCTGTATTTGTAATACAGCATCTCGCCCTGCTCCGTGAATTTGATTTCGCCATTCACGGTGCCGGGCGGTTGCGACAGGATCGCATCGTGCGTCGGGCCACCGCCACGGCCTACGGTGCCGCCGCGGCCGTGGAAGAGCCGGCACTCGACGCCGAAATGCTGGGTCAGGGCGATAATGGAAAGCTGCGCCCGGTAGAGATTCCAGTTCGACGCCAGAATGCCGCCATCCTTGCACGAATCCGAATAGCCGAGCATGACTTCCTGATGGTTGCCGTTCGCCGCCACCAGCGCGCGGTATACCTTGTTCGACAGCAACTGGTCGAGAATGGACTCGCTGCGCTGCAGATCGTCCACCGTCTCGAACAGGGGCGCAACCTGAACGCGGCAGAACCAGTCACGGCCGTTGTGACCGCACAGGCCGACCAGGCGCGCCAGCAGCATGACTTCCATCACGTGCGATGCGCTATGCGTCATCGAAATCACATAGGTACCGAACACCTCGTCGCCGACTTCGGCTTGCAGCTTGGCCATGCGCCGGAACACCGCGAGCGCCTCGCGCGCTTCGTCGTCCAGTTCGGCATCGTTGACCTCGATCGGGTCGATATGGCCGATCCAGGCGGCCAGCCGCTGCAGACGCTCGGCCTCGGGCGCGGCGGCATAATCGAAATCAGGATCGATCTGCCGCAGCGCCGCCGCCACCGTGCGCGTGTGCACGGTCGATTCTTGGCGGATGTCGAGTTGCAGCAGGTGAAAACCGAAACTCTCGACCAGGCGGATCAGCGCCTGCAGATCCTGCATGGCGACAATGCGGTCGCCGTGGCTGATCAGCGAGTCGCGCACCAGATAGAGGTCGTCAAGGAAGGCCGCGGCACTTTCGTAGGCGAGGTGCGAGGTGAAGCTCGGCACGTCGGCCAGACACTGATGGACATAGGACAGATTGGCATCCAGTCGCGCCAGCATCATCGCCGCCATGCGGCGGTAGGGCTCGCGGCTGTAAATCTGCACCGCGGTGCCGCGGAAGACCTGATCGCCGAACTCGGCCTCATACTCGCCCAGCCGCTCCAGGAAAGCCGCCGACGGCGTGCACCAGCCGCTACTGTGGGTGAGCGTCTGCCGCAGCGCCAGCACGCGCTCGCGGTATTCGGTGAGCGCCGCCTCCATCTGCGTGTGCACCGTCCATTCGGTGACGTCTGCCGTCACGAACGGGTTGCCGTCGCGGTCGCCGCCGATCCACGAGCCGAAACGGATGAAGCTCGGCACGCTGATCGTGGCGACGCCTTCCGCAGTCACGCCGTAATGCTTGCGCAGCGCCTTCTCGAAATAGTAGTACGCCTTCGGCACAGCCTCGAACAGGCTTTCCCGCACGTAATACAGGCCGTTGCGCACTTCGTCGCGCACTTCGAGCTTGGCGGTACGCAGTTCGTCGGTGCGCCACATCACCTGGATCTCCGCGGCCAGTTGGGCCTCCAGTTCGCGCTGGTCATTCACCCCCAGCGTGGGACTGTATAGCTGGTCGCAGATCAGGAACACCCGGCGCATGCCTTCCATGACCGCGCGACGGCGCGCTTCGGTTGGGTGGGCGGTGAACACCGGCGCGTAGTGCAGACGATTGACCATGCCCTGCAGCGCGCTCGCCGAGACGTTCTGCGCCTTGAGATCAGCCAGGGTGCGGTCGAACGAGCCTTCCCACAACGCCATACCATGCGACAGCAGGCGGCGGCGGTTGCGGTGGGCGAAGCTCTCCTCGGCCACATTGACCAGCTTGAAGTAGCTGGAGAAGGCGCGTACCACCAGTTCCACCTTGGCGGCCGGCATGGCATCGATCATCGTCATCAGTTCGGTGCGGCGCTGCTGGTCTTCCTGCTGGTGCAGCTCGGCAAAGCCGCGACGCAGGGTTTCCACCGCCTCGAACACTTCTTCGCCGGCGAACTGCAGCAACACCTGGCCGAGCAGGGTGCCCAGCAGCTTGACCTGCGCGCGCAGGTGGTCATCCGTCAGGAGGGTTTCTGGAGCATTCATGAGTGGCGAGCAGGGTTATTGCGGCAAAGCCGGCTATTTTCTCATATCGGCGCGCATCACCCAACCGCGCGCCGCGCATTGCGGAACATCCGCAGCCACGGGCTCGCGCCCGTCATGCCATCCGGTTTCCACGACAGCTGCGCGGCGCGGAACACCCGTTCCGGATGCGGCATCAGGATGCTGAAGCGGCCATCGGCGGTGGTGAAGCCGGTCAGCCCACCGGCCGAGCCGTTCGGATTGAGCGGATAGGTTTCGGTCGGCACGCCGCGATGATCGACGTAACGCAGCGTCGACAGGGCCTGCCCGGCATGCGCAGCGTCGCGGAAAACGACCCGGCCTTCGCCGTGCGACACCACGATCGGCATCGTCGAACCCGCCATGTCGGCGAAGAAAATCGACGGCGAAGCCAGCACTTCGACCTGCGCAAAGCGCGCCTCGAACTGTTCCGACAGGTTGCGCTCGAAACGCGGCCAGGCTGCCGCACCGGGGATCAGGTCGTGCAGCTGGCTCATCATCTGGCAGCCGTTGCACACGCCCAGCGCAAAGGTGTCGGCGCGCTCGAAAAAGGCGGCGAACTGGTCGCGCGCACGCGGGTTGAACAGGATCGACTTGGCCCAGCCGCCCCCCGCGCCGAGCACGTCGCCGTAGCTGAAGCCGCCACATGCCGCCAGCCCGGCAAAATCACCCAGGCTCACCCGGCCGGTGAGGATGTCGCTCATGTGCACGTCGACCGCGCCAAAGCCGGCAGCGTCGAACGCGGCGGCCATCTCGACCTGGCCATTGACGCCCTGCTCGCGTAGCACCGCCACCCGCGGTCGTTTGCCGCTGGCAATGAAGGGAGCAGCGATGTCCCTGTCCACATCGAAGCTCAGCGCATAGTGCAGCCCCGGATCCGCCGCATCCGCATGCCGGGCGAATTCCTGCTCGGCGCACGCCGGATTGTCGCGCAGCTTCGCCATCTCATAACTGGTGCGCGCCCAGGCGCGTTGCAGATCCGCGCGCGCCTCGTCCAGGATCACCTGGTCCTCGCGCAGCACCCGCATGCGGTCGAGGGGATTGACCTGACCGACGACGTAAAACTCGCCGCGCAGCCCGGCGTCGAAGAAGGCCTGCATCACCGCTTGGGTGTCGGTGCGACGCACCTGCAGGACCGCGCCGGCTTCCTCGTTGAACAGCACATTGAAAATGCGCGTGGAATAACCCGGCTCGCCCAGCGTTTCCGGCTCCGGCCGGCCCTCGTCCTCGACTTCGTGACGGATCTGGTCGAGACACAGTTCGTCGATATCGAGGTCCACGCCGCAGTGGCCGGCGAACGCCATCTCGGCAAGCGCGACAAACAGTCCGCCGTCGGACCGGTCGTGGTAGGCGAGGAGCTTGCCGGCCGCGTTGAGCGCCTGCACCGTGTCGAAGAACGCATTCAGTGCCCCGGCGGCCGGTGCATCCGGGCAGCGCTCGCCCACCTGCTTGAAGGCCTGCGCGAAGCTCGAGCCGCCGAGGCGATTCTTGCCCCGCCCCAGGTCGATCAGCACGAGATCGGTGTCGCCGGCGTCGGTGCGCAGCTGCGGGGTCAGGTGCCCCGTCGCATCGGGCGTGGTGGCGAACGCCGAAATCACCAGCGAGATCGGCGAGGTCACCGCCTTCTTCTCGCCGTCGGCCGGCCACACCGTCTTCATGCTCATCGAGTCCTTGCCGACCGGGATACTCACACCCAGCGCCTGGCAATAAGTCGAGACCGCCGCCACCGTGTCGAACAGCGCCGCGTCCTCGCCCGGATGGCCGGCCGGCGCCATCCAGTTGGCCGACAGCTTCACGCTGCCCAGTCCCGCGACGCGCGCAGCGGCCAGGTTGGTGATCGCCTCGGCGATCGCCATGCGTCCCGAGGCCGGTGCATCGATCAGCGCCAGCGGGGCTTTCTCGCCGATGGAGAAGGCCTCGCCCTGCGTGGTCTGATAGCCTGCCAGGGTGATCGCGCAGTCGGCCACCGGAACCTGCCACGGTCCCACGCACTGGTCGCGCGCGGTCAGGCCGCCGACGCTGCGATCGCCGATGGAAATCAGGAACATCTTAGACGCCACCCCCGGCAGCGCCAGAACGCGGTAGATCGCGTCCTTGAGATCGATACCGTCAAGTTCCAATGGCGCGGGCAAGGCGGGCTGGTGCGCAACATCGCGCGTCATCTTCGGCGGCTTGCCGAGAATCACGTCAAGGCTCACGTCCACTGGCGCGTTCTGGAAGTGGCTGTCGCTGACCAGCAGATGGTGGTCCTCGGTTGCTTCGCCCAGCACCGCAAACGGGCAGCGCTCGCGCTCGCAGATCGCACGGAACTCGTCCAGGCGCGCCGGCGGGATTGCCAGCACGTAGCGTTCCTGCGCCTCGTTGCACCAGATCTCGCGCGGCGACATGCCGGACTCCTCCGACGGTGCGGCACGCAGCTCGAAGCGCCCGCCGCGGCCGCCGCCATGCACCAGTTCGGGCAGCGCGTTCGACAGGCCGCCGGCGCCAACGTCGTGGATGGAGAGAATCGGGTTCTTGTCGCCCAGCTGCCAGCAGCGGTCGATGACTTCCTGCGCGCGGCGCTCCATCTCGGGGTTGCCGCGCTGCACCGAATCGAAGTCGAGGTCGGCCGCATTGGCGCCGGTATCCATCGACGAGGCTGCGCCGCCACCCAGACCGATCAGCATGCCGGGGCCGCCCAACTGGATCAGCAGCGTACCGGTCGGCAGCAGCTTCTTGTGCACGTGGTCGGCGCGGATGCTGCCGACGCCGCCCGCCAGCATGATGGGCTTGTGGTAGCCGCGGCGCTGCCCGGCCACGGTTTCCTCGAATGTGCGGAAATAGCCCGCCAGGTTGGGCCGTCCGAATTCGTTGTTGAACGCCGCCGCGCCGATCGGGCCTTCGAGCATGATCGCGAGCGGCGTGACGATGCGCTCGGGCTTGCCGTAGGCATCGATTTCCCACGGCTGTTCGCAGCCGGGAATGTTGAGGTTGGACACCGAGAATCCGCACAGGCCGGCCTTGGGCTTGGAGCCGATGCCGGTCGCGCCCTCGTCGCGAATCTCGCCGCCGCTGCCGGTGGCCGCGCCTGGGAAGGGCGAAATCGCCGTCGGATGGTTATGCGTCTCCACCTTCATCAGCACGTGGGTGAGCTCGCTGCTGTAGGCATAACTGCCGTCAGCGCGCGGATAGAAACGGTCGATGGTCGCCCCCTCGATCACCGAGGAGTTGTCCGAATATGCCACTACCGTGCCCTCGGGGTGAGCCGCATGGGTATCCCGGATCATGCCGAACAGCGACTTGGCCTGTGCCGAACCGTCGATCACCCACGCGGCGTTGAAAATCTTGTGGCGACAATGCTCGGAGTTGGCCTGCGCGAACATCATCAGTTCGACGTCGGTGGGATTGCGCCCGATGCGGGTGAAGTTGTCGACCAGATACTCGACTTCGTCGTCCGACAGCGCCAAGCCGAGCGTGCGGTTGGCGGCTTCCAGCGCGGCATGGCCGCCCGTCATCACGTCGACCGTGCTCAGTTCGCGCGGCGGCACGTGCTGGAACAGCGCCTGCGCCCCTTCCAGCGAGTCCATTACAGCTTCCGTCATGCGGTCGTGCAGCAGCGGCAGCAACGCCTTCAGCCCCTGTGCTGACAGCGCGCGGCCCTGGGGGTCGCACAGGCGATAGGCCACACCGCGCTCGATGCGGCGCAACTGGGAGAGGCCGCTGTTTTTGAGAATATCCGTCGCCTTGGACGACCACGGTGAAATCGTGCCCGGACGCGGCGTGACCAGAATCTGCACCTCGTCGGCCGAGGGACGGTCGGCCGGGATGCCGTAATCCAGCGTTTTGCCCAGCTGTTGCGCTGCCGCCGCATCCAGTTCGGCATCCAGTTCCAGAAAATGCCAATAGCGTGCGCTCAGCTCGCCCAGCGCAATCCCGACACGGGCCGCCTCCTTGCGGATTTTGTCGAGTCGAAAGTAAGACAGCGCGGCACTGCCGGGAAGCGAGACGATGGAAGACATGAGTGTCTTTGCAAACAGGGCAAAGACGCTATTTTAGCCGATCGGAGCGCCCTGCCGGGCGGGCCTGTTGGGGATTGCCGGTCTGCTTTTGCCAGATTTCGAGGCATTCGAGGCCGCAGAAATGATGGACGTAGTCCTGCGCGTCCGAGACTTTGACCGAATCGGCAGGAATTTCCTTCAGGCAGACTTCGCAGCTGAAAACCGTGCAGGTGTCATCGTCGGTGCAATGCGCCACCAACGCACCCGCAGGGTTGCGATGACGGGTATCCATGGCACAGCCCCTGTTGAATATCAGGATATATAAATATAGGCTACTGACGCGCGCTCGCAAGCACAAGACGGCTGCCGGGATCGCCCAAGCCCCCGCCCGGGATTAAGATGCTGCAACGCCCTCCTTCAGGTCCCGCCGCATGCCGATCTCGCCCTCTACTCTCGTCTCGCCGCCGCTGTTCACCGCCGCCGACATCCGCGAGATCGACCGACACTGGGCGGACACCCATCACGGCAGCCCACTGATGGAAAGCGCGGGTGCTGCGGTTGCCGAACTGGCGGGCACGCTGGCCAGCGAGCCGGGCGAACCGATCCTGGTCCTCGCCGGCCCCGGCAACAACGGTGGCGACGCGCTGGTTGCTGCGCGTCGGCTCACAGCGCAAGGGTTCCGCGTCGTGGTAGTCAGCCGTGCCGACCCCGCGCGGTTGCCGCCGGATGCCGCGCGCGCCTGGGCAGCCTGGCGCGAAATCGGCGGTCTGCTGCAGACGGACATCCCGCCGTCGCAACGTTTCAGCCTGGTCATCGACGGACTGTTCGGGGTGGGATTG
>JBLMYH010000260.1:0-3653 GCA_050258175.1 Hyphomicrobiaceae bacterium | reverse complement strand
TGGGGCAGGGCTAGAACAGCTTGTCCGGCAGCCAGAGCGTGATCGGCGGGACGTAGGTCACGATCACGAGGAAGGACAGCAGCACCATCAGCCAGGGCACGGCGGCGCGCACCACCTGCATCATGGACATGCCCGTGATGCCCGAGGTCACGAAGAGGTTGAGCCCCACGGGCGGGGTCACCATGCCGATCTCCATGTTCACCGTCATGATGATGCCGAGGTGCACGGGGTCGATGCCCATGCGCGTGGCGATGGGAAAGAGGATGGGTGCCAGGATCAGGATGATCCCCGTGGGCTCCATGAAGTTGCCGGCGATGAGCAGCAGGATGTTCACGACCACCAGGAACTGCCAGCGCGCCATGCCCCAGGAGACGATCTGCTCGGCGATGGTCTGCGGGATGCGCTCGGTGGTGAGCACGTAGGCGAAGAGCAGCGCGTTGGCGATGATGAACATCAGCATCACGGTGACGCGCCCCGCGTCGACCAGCGTGCGCGGCACGTCCCGCAGGCCGATGTCGCGGTAGACGAACACCGCCACGAAGAAGGCGTAGACGGCGGAGACCGCGGCCGCCTCCGTCGGCGTGAAGATCCCGCCGTAGATGCCGCCCAGGATGATCACCAGCAGCAGCAGCCCCCAGAGCGAGTCGCGCCCCGCGCGCAGCACCTCGGCGAGGCTCGCGCGCGGCTGGCGCGGAAGGTCGATCTGGCGCGCGCGGAAGTAGATGGCGCCCATCAGCATGAGCCCCAGCAGGATGCCGGGGATGATGCCGGCCATGAACAGGCGCCCGACCGAGGTCTCGGTGGCCGCGCCGTAGACCACCATCACGATCGAGGGCGGGATGAGGATGCCCAGCGTGCCCGCGTTGCAGATCACGCCCGCGGCCATCTCCTTCGAGTAGCCGGCGCGCACCATCCCGCCGATCACGATCGAGCCCACCGCCACCACCGTGGCGGGCGAGGAGCCGGACACCGCGGCGAACAACATGCAGGCGAGCACCGAGGCCATCGCGAGGCCCCCGCGCAGGTGCCCGATGCAGGCGTTGGCGAAGCGGATCATGCGCCGCGCCACCCCGCCGGTGGTCATGAAGGCGCCCGCCAGGATGAAGAACGGTATCGCGAGCAGCGTGAACTGCTCGGACGTTTCGAACAGCTTGAGCGAGAGCGATGCGAGCGAGTCGCGGCCGAAGAAGAGGATCGTGAGCACCGAGGACAGCCCGAGCGCAACCGCGATCGGCATGCCGAGCAGCATGAAAGTGAACAGCATCGCGAACAGCGCGCCCGTGGTCACGACTTGTACTCGTCCTTGTGCCTGAGGGCGTCGACGGCCTCGTCCGCAACCTGCATGCGCGTTTCGCGCCCGGTCGCGATGCGGAAGAACGCCTCGGCGAAGCGCAGGATCAGAAGCCCGAAGCCGACCAGCAGCGAAAGTCGCGGCACCCACTGCGGAATCGGCAGGTCCTCGGCCATGATGCCGACCTCGTATATCTTGGCGACGTATTGCCAGGCGCCGTAGAAGATGATCACGGCGTAGGCCAGGCAGAGCAGGGCGGCAGCCGCTCCCACGAGGCGCGCGGCCTTGGGCTTGAGCACCTTGACCAGCGCGTCGACGCCGATGTGCGAGCCCACGCGCACGCCGTAGGACATGCCGATGAAGATCAGGAACGCGAACAGGTACGTGACCAGCTCGAGCGCCCAGACGAAGCTGTAGTTGAAAACGTAGCGCGCGATCACCTGGGCGAAGGTGACCAGCGTCATGACGGCGAGGAGGAAGGCGATCAGGCCCTCCTCCAGCCGGTGGAACCAGGCGAAGCGCACGGGCGCCAGCTTACCGCGCCGCCCGCGGCTACCTGTTAGCCTTTTGCGCCGCGTCGATCAGGTCCTTCCCGATCTGGCCTTCGAACTTCTGCCATACCGGCGCCATCGCCTTGCGCCAGGCCGCCAGGTCGTCCTTGGACAGGGCCTGGATCTTCGCCTTGCCCGCCGCGGCGATGTTCTGCTTGTCCTTCTCGTTCAGGTCGTTGGCCACCTTGTTGCCGTACGCGGTGGCCTCGTCCATCGCCTGCTGCAGGCCGGCGCGCACGTCGGCGGGCAAGCCGTCCCACCACTTTGCGTTGGTGATCACCATGTAGTCGATCACGCCGTGGTTGGTCTCGGCGATGGTCTTCTGCACCTCGAAGAACTTCTGCGACCAGATGTTCGACCAGGTGTTCTCCTGGCCGTCGACCACCCCGGTCTGCAGCGCCTGGTAGACCTCGCTGAAGGCCATCTTCTGAGGATTGGCGCCGAGCGCCCGGAACTGCGCTTCGAGCACGTCGGACTGCTGGATGCGGAACTTCAGCCCCTTGGCGTCCTCGGGCCGCTTGAGCTGGTCCTTGTCGGTGGAGAGCTGTTTCATGCCGTTGTGCCAGTAGGCGAGCCCCTTGATCCCCTTCGAGCGCATCGAGTCGAGCAGCGCCTTGCCTTCGCGGCTGTGCTGGAAGCGGTCGACTGCGGCGATGTCGTTGAACATGAACGGCAGATCGAACACCTGCAGCTTCTTGGTGTAGCGGTCGAACTTGGATAGCGAGGGCGCGATGATCTGCACGTCGCCGAGCAGCAGCGCCTCCATTTCCTTGCCGTCGCCGAACAGCTGCGAGCTCGGGAATACCTGCACCTCGACCTTGCCCGGGAGCAGCTTCTCGGCCAGCTCCTTGAACTTGAGCGCGGCCTGCCCCTTCGGCGTCTTCTCCGCCACGACGTGGCTGACCTTGACGATGATCGGCGCCGCCTGCGCCGCGACCGACAGCGAAATCGCGAGCGCACCGGCAAGCAATATGGGGGTGATTCGCATGGTTTTGCTCCCTCTGATTGGAAATTTCCGTGGATCTCCTGTTTGCGCGCGCAATCGTACGCGCGTAAGCGGAGCGCAAGCTTGACTTGGGTCAACCCGGAGGGGGGCAGGCTGCTTCGGACTCGTTCGCTGCGCTGCAACACGAAACCGTAAGGCCGCAGATAGGGAAAACGTCTAGACTTTGCGGGGTCGGGCGAGGTGGTTGTCCACATCACTGCACCACGAAGCACGGCAGGCCCGTCCCATCAACCGCAGGAGGAGATTGCAATGACGAAGAAGTTCGATCGGCGTCGATTTATCCAAACGACCGCAGCGGCATCCGCCGCCGCGATGTTCCCGTATATCCGCACCTCGCGTGCGGCCGGAAGCCTGAAAGTGGCGTTCTGGGACCACTGGGTCCCGGGCGCGAACAAGACGATGGAGGCGATCTGCCACGAGTGGGCGAAGAAGCACAAGTTCGACATCACCATCGACTTCATTACTTCGCAGGGCAGCAAGCTCGAGCTGACGATCGCCGCGGAGAAGCTGGCGCAATCGGGTCACGACCTGGTACAGCCGAGCGCGTGGTCGCCGGCCGCGTATGCGGACGACTTCGAGCCGGTCGACGACATCATGCACGCGGCGATCAAGGCGAACGGAAAACCCTACCCGATCGTCGAGTACCTGGGCAAGCCGAAGGGCCATTGGGTCGCGGCGCCGGCGGTGACCGGCAGCCAGGTGAAACCGCCGCAGGCGCGCATCAGCATGTTCAAGGAATACGCCGGGCTCGACGTCACCAAGATGTACGCGCCTCCGGGCGGGCACTCGGACAAGAAGCTGCAGG
>JBLMYH010000259.1:0-2759 GCA_050258175.1 Hyphomicrobiaceae bacterium | reverse complement strand
GGTCTGCTGCTGGGCGGCGTGTATGGGTTCATTCTTTATGCCAGCCTGGTGATGTTGCCGCTCTTTCTGCAAGGCCTGATGGGCCTCTCCGCGCTGCACACCGGGCTGGCCATCAGGCCTTGCAGAAAGAGCGGCAACATCACCAGGCTGGCATAAAGAATGAACCCATACACGCCGCCCAGCAGCAGACCGCAGCCGAAATTGCGGTCCCGCACGATGCCCAGATCCACCACCGGCTGGCGTACCCGGCGCTCCCGCAGAAAAAAGGCGCCCAGCGCGAGGGCGGAAATAATGGCAGCCCAGCGAATCCAGGGCGTGGCGAACCAGTGGTGGCGCTGCCCGCTGTCGAGCAGGATTTGCAGGCTGCCCAGGCCCACGGCCATGGCACAGAACCCGAAATAGTCGATGCTGCGCCGGCCGGCGTTGCGGAGGTAGGCCGGATCGTGCACGAGCATTTGCGCCAGCACAATCGCCACGATGCCCACCGGAACGTTGATGTAGAACAGCCAGCGCCAGGAATAACTGTCGGTGATCCATCCACCCAGGGTCGGCCCGATGATAGGCGCGACAATCACACCCAGGCCCCAGGACGCCATGGCTTCGCCGCGCAGCGCGGGGGCAAAGCTCTCCAGCACTACCGCCTGGGTTACCGGCAGCAGGGCTCCCCCACTGGCACCCTGGACGACGCGCGCCACCACCATCACCGGCAGCGACCACGCCATGCCGCACACAATCGAGGCCAGCGTAAACAGCACAATGTTGGCGATGAGGAAGCGCTTGCGTCCGAAATATTGTGCCAGCCAGCCGGTGGCGGGTAGCACGATCGCATTGGCCACCAGGTAGCCGGTCAGAACCGCGGTAGTTTGGTGCGCCGTGGCCGACAGGCTGGCGGCCATGCTTGGCAGCGCCACATTTGCGACCGAGGTGTCCAACGCCACCATGAAGGTGGGCAGGATCATGGCGCCGGCGATCAGCCATGAGTTGGCGGGCTGCTGCTGTGAGCTTGGCATGAACCGAAGGTTGGGTTATCGCACACCGGGTAGCAAGTAGCAAGCGCCAAGCAGCAAGGCTGCTGCTGGCTCCCAGTGCTGGCTCGCAGCTATTGACCGCCGCACCGCGCGAGGCGCATCTTAGTACGTCAGTTCGTCAGTAGGTCAGTACATCCGTAGGGCGATGCCCAGGTACAGAAATACTGACGTGCTGAGATACTGACAAGCTGACTGACTCCGGAGGCATTCATGGCTACTCAGGTAAAGCCGAACGGCAAAGAGGCCAAGCAATTCGGCGTCAACATCGAAAGCGACCTGGCGCTGGAGTTCCTGCGGGTAGTGGAGAACGCGGCCATCGCCTCGGCGCGCACCATGGGCCAGGGCGAACGCAAGTATTCCGACCACGTGGCCACCGAGGCCATGCGCCAGACCATGGACAGCGTGCCGATGAAAGGCACTATCGTCATCGGCGAGGGCGAACGCGACGAAGCACCCATGCTTTATATCGGCGAAGAGGTCGGGGCGCATTTTCCCGACGGCTCGCCGGTGCCGGAAATTGACATAGCCGTCGACCCCCTGGAGGGCACCAACCTGTGCGCCACTGGCTCGCCGGGCGCCATCACCGTGCTGGCCGCCTCCGAACGCGGCGGCTTGCTCAACGCCCCCGATTGCTACATGGAAAAGATCGTGGTGGGGCCGTCGTGCCACAACTGCGTGGATCTGGACGCGCCGGTCGAGGAAAACCTGAAGAACATTGCCCACCGACTGGGCCGCGATGTGGACGACCTGGTGGTGATCGTGCTCGAGCGCCCGCGCCACGAGAAGCTGATTGCCGACATTCGCAAGGCGGGGGCACGCATCAAGCTGATCAGCGACGGCGACTTGTCGGCCGGCATCGCGGCCGCGGTGATCGGCACCGGCGTGCACGCTGTCATGGGTTCCGGCGGCGCCCCCGAAGGCGTACTCACGGCTGCCGCCATCCGCTGCCTGAACGGCTACATGCTGGGCCGCTTGGTGATCAACAAACCGGAACTGGAGCGCCGCATCGAAAAGATGGGCATCAAGGACAAGGAGAAGGTTTACGCCGCGGAAGAGCTGGCGCCGGGCAAGCAGCTGATCTTCGCCGCCACCGGCGTCACCGACGGCTCGCTCATGCGCGGCGTGCGCTTCTTCGGCGAAGGCACCCGCACCTCGTCGGTGATCATGACCAAGTCTACCGGCAAGATCCGTTTCGTCGACAGCATCCACCTGGAGAAAGACAGGAAGGACATCAAGATCCGCTTCTCGTAGATTTTGGGCATTAGCCTAGGCTTCAGGTCGGTGTCGAATGCCGAGTGCCGAGTCCCGAGCACTCGTCATTCGGCACTCGCAAGTTGGCACTTCAGGCCCTCAATCCGTGAACCAGTAAAATCCACGGTTAACTTTTCGTTACGCCTTCAGAATGCAGCAGCCTCTCCTTGCGCTGCAGACCCCAGCGATACCCGCCCAGGCCGCCGTCGGTGCGCACCACGCGGTGGCAGGGCACGATCACCGCCACTGGGTTGGAAGCGATCGCACTGGCCACCGCTCGCACGGCTTTCGGCCGGTTGATCTCAGCCGCGATCTGCCGGTACGTTCGCGTTTCACCGCGCGGAATGCGCCGCAGCGCCTCCCACACTTTGTACTGAAATGCGGTGCCGCGGATGTCGAGCGGGATGTCGGGATGCGGGGGCTGGCCCTCGATGATGTCCACCACCTGCCGCGCCAAATGACCTACCGCAACCGCGTCCT
>JBLMYH010000258.1:0-4838 GCA_050258175.1 Hyphomicrobiaceae bacterium | reverse complement strand
TCGCGTCTTGACTCGGTGTGTTACCGCATGGGCTTCGGCGCATCACGTACCGAAGCGCGTCAGGTTGTTCGCCACAACGGCATTACCGTGAACGGCCGCCGGGTCAACATTCCTTCCTACCAGGTTCGCGCGGGCGACGTGGTCGAGGTGACGGACAAGGCTAAGGCCCATCTGCGTATCAAGGCGGCGGCTGAGGCAACCGCGGCGCGTGGCTATCCCGAATGGGTCGAGGTCGACGCCAAGGCGCTCAAGGGCACTTACAAGGCGGTGCCGCAACGTTCGGAACTGCCGTCGACCATCAATGAGTCGCTGGTCGTCGAGTTGTACTCCAAATAAGCTGAGACGGTCTTAAGGAAACGCACTTTATGCAAAGCGCTACGGAATTTCTCAAGCCGCGTATTGTGGAGGTGGATCGCGCCTCCCCGCTGCACGCCAAGGTCATCATGGAACCCTTCGAGCGTGGCTACGGCCACACGCTTGGTAACGCGCTGCGTCGTATCCTGTTGTCTTCCATGGTCGGTTATGCGCCGACCGAAGTGGCAATCAGCGGTGTCGTTCACGAGTACTCGACGATCGAGGGTGTGCAGGAGGACGTCGTCGATATCCTGCTGAACCTCAAAGGTATCGCATTTAAGATGCACGGCAAGGCCGAGGCTGTCCTGAAAGTGTCCAAGGCCGGCGAAGGCGTCGTCACGGCTGGCGACATAGAGGTTGGGCACGACATCGAAGTGCTGAACCCCGATCATGTTATCGCCCACCTGACCAAGGGTGGCAAGCTCGATATGGAAATCAAGGTCGAGGCCGGACGTGGCTATCAGCCCGCGACCGCGCGCAAGATTTCGGAAGAGACCCGCGCCGTGGGCTCGATTCTGGTCGATGCCTCGTTCAGTCCGGTGCGCCGTGTGGCCTACTCGGTCGAAAGCGCGCGCGTCGAGCAGCGTACCGACCTCGATCGCTTGGTGATTGACATCGAGACCAATGGGGTCGTCGAACCCGAAGAGGCAGTGCGTACCGCAGCACGCATCCTGGTCAACCAGTTGTCTGTGTTCGCGGACCTGGAAGGTACGCCCGCTGAATCGGAATCGCCGCGTTCGCCGCAGGTCGATCCACTGCTGCTGCGTCCGGTCGACGATCTCGAACTGACCGTGCGTTCGGCGAACTGCCTGAAAGCCGAAAACATCTATTTCATCGGCGACCTGATCCAGCGTTCGGAGACCGAACTGCTGCGCACCCCCAACCTGGGGCGCAAGTCGCTGAACGAAATCAAGGACGTGCTCGCTTCCAAGGGCTTGTCCCTCGGGATGAAGCTGGAAAACTGGCCGCCGGCCGGACTTGAGCGTCCCTGAATTACCGATCCAAAATCAACAATAAAGTGCGGGTCGCCGTGGCTGGCGGCCTAGCCCAAGAATACTGACTGAAAGGAACTGCCATGCGTCATCGCCAATCGAACCGCAAACTTAATCGCACCACCAGCCATCGTCTGGCCATGTTTCGCAACATGAGCAATTCGCTGCTAAAACACGAAATCATCAAGACCACGCTGCCGAAAGCCAAGGAACTGCGCCGCTTTGTCGAGCCGCTGATCACCCTGGGCAAGGATCCGAGCCTGGCGAATCACCGCCTCGCATTTGACCGCCTGCGGGACCGTGAGATGGTCGTCAAGCTATTCGGTGAACTTGGCCCGCGTTACCAGACGCGGCCCGGCGGTTACCTGCGCATCCTGAAATACGGGTTCCGCAATGGCGACAACGCACCAATGGCCTTGGTTGAACTGGTCGACCGCCCTGACACCGATGCGGAGCCGGTCAACGCCGAGTAAGGTACGGTGCGGATTGCAATGCAGAAAAAGCCGGGGTTACCCGGCTTTTTTCATTCCCAACTGCGGCCCCGCGTTGCTGCACCGCCGCACGTACCCGACATTCTTGCCGCGGGATGGCACGGTGGGGCATAGTTGCCCTTTACGTCATTGCAGGCAAAGAGCTTGATCGTTCTCTTCACGGATTTTGGTACAGGCGACCCCTACGTGGGACAGGTCAAGGCACGGCTGGCGGCAGATGCGCCGGGCCGGCAGGTCGTCGATCTGCTGCATGAAGCGCCGGATTACAACGCACACGCGGGGGCGCACCTTCTCGCAGCGTTTGCTCCAGGGTTTCCGGCCGGCTGTACGTTCCTGGCTGTGGTGGATCCAGGCGTTGGCACGGCACGCGGTGCGGTGGTGGTTCTGGCGGGCGGGCGCTGGTTTGTAGGGCCGGACAACGGCTTACTTTCAGTCGTGGCGGCGCGTCATCCCGGCTCCAAATTTTGGCGCATCAATTGGCAACCGGTGGGGATTTCCTCAACCTTTCACGGGCGGGATCTGTTTGCGCCGATCGCGGCCGACATCGCGCGCGGGGAATTTCCTGCTGACAGGTTGAAGCCGATCGACAAGCTTGACGTCGAGTTCGATGCAGGGGATCTGTCGCGCGTGATCTATGTCGATCACTACGGCAACGCGTGGACCGGGGTGCGCGCGGCGCCCACGGACGCGCGTGTCATCGCTGCGGGCGCGCTGTTCAAGCACAGCGCTAGCTTCGGAAGGGTCGCGAAGGGAGAAGGCCTCTGGTTCATCAACAGCGTTGGTTTGCTCGAACTCGCGGTCAATCGGGGCAGTGCGGCAGCCGACTATGGCCTGAAAGTCGGAGATCCGGTGCAGGTTCAGCGGCTTAACTAGAGTGAGTTAGGGCCTTTGCAGCAGCAGCACCCGATAGTCGTTGACATTGGTACGGGTGGGGCCGGTTACGATCAAGTCTCCCAAGGCGGAGAAGAAACCATGACTGTCGTGCCCATCCAGCATGGCCTCTGGGGTGAGGCCGAGGGCCCGCGCGCGCGCCAGAGAGTCCGGGCCGACTAGCGCTCCCGCATTGTCTTCGCTGCCGTCGATTCCGTCGGTATCACATGCCAACGCCCAGGCAGGCATGCCGTGCAAGGCCAGCGCCAAGGCCAGCAAGAATTCGCTGTTGCGGCCGCCGCGACCGTGCTGCGGGCGCAGGGCGACCGTGGTTTCGCCACCCGAGATCAGGGCAAGCGGGCCCCGACAGCGTATGGCGCGGGCAAGCGCGGCGTGCTGGCGCGCCACGCTTTGCGCATCGCCACCAATCTTGTCCGAAAGCACCAGCGCCGGGATGCCGTGTTGTTCGAAATACCGAACCGCGGCCGTTAAACTGCCCTGTGCACCCGCGATCACGCGGTTTTCCATGCGGGAAAAGCAGGGATCGCCAGGCTTGGGGGTGTCGGGTAGCTGGCCTGCGCTGCAGGCTTCGAGGTGGTGCCTGACGCCCGCTGGCAAGCGGATCTGCAGTCGCCGCAATTGCTCGAGCGCATCGGCACAGGAGCTGGTGTCGGGCGCGCAGGGGCCGGATGCGATCATGCCCGGGTCGTCTCCCACGACATCGGAAATGATCAGCGCCAACCCCCGCGAATTTTGGGCCGCTTGCGCCAGCTGTCCGCCCCCCAGACGGGTGAGGTGCTTGCGCACGGTGTTGATCTCGTGGATGGTCGCGCCGGCGTGCAACAGCGCCTTCGTCACCTGGCGCAGTTCCTTCAGCGTCACGCCGTCGACCGGTGCAGCGAGCAGGCTGGAGCCACCGCCAGAAATCAGTGCCAGCAGGAGATCGTCCGGGCCTAGCCGGCGGCTCATGTCTAGCATCCGCAGGGCCGCCGCGTCCCCGCGCCCGTCGGGCAGCGGATGGCTGGCCTCGACGACCTCGATGCGCTGCGTGGGCAGGCTGTGCCGATAGCGCGTGACCACCAGACCGGCCAGCGGGGCGTCCGCCGGCCAGTGGGCCTCGACGGCGACGGCCATGCTGGCGGCGGCCTTGCCGCCGCCGACCACCAGGGTGCGGCCACGCGGCGGCGCGGGAAGATGTGGCGGCAAGATGCGCAAGGGATCGGCTGCGGCGACCGCGGCGTGAAACGAGCCCAGCAGCAGCATGCGTGGATTCATCGGGCCAGAATGGCAAATGGGAAGTTGAATTGTAGGGCCTGGATCTTGGGATGCGCCCCCGCGGCGTCCACAAACAAAAACGGCCAGGATTTCCTGGCCGTTCGGAGCGCAGCGGCGTTTTTACTTGTCGGCGGCTTGCTTGGCCTTGTCGGCCATTTCCTGCGTCTTGTCTGCAGCGGCAGCGGCCGTATCGGCGGCCGCCTGGGCAGCCGTGGCAGTTGCGTCCTTGGTTGCATCGGCTGCAGACTTGGCCGCTTCCGTAGCAGAGTCCGCTGCGGAGCTGGCAGCTTCCTTGGCTTGGTCCACGGCGGGGGCGGCAGCTTCTTGAGCCTTTTGGCAGGCGGTCAGGGTCAGGACGGCGAAAAGTGCGATGAGAAGTTTGGATTGCATGACAGTCTCCCTGGGGTGCGTGAGTAATATGCAGGATAATTTCCTACACATCTATTTCTAGTGCAAAACATCAACGAAACAAGCCTAAGCGCGGGTATGCAGCCGTCCGGCATCAGAACGACTCGTCGTCGCGCAGATAGCGCCACTGTCCGGGAGGGAGGTCACCCAACCGTACCCGGCCGATGCGCACCCGCTTCAGCCCCACCACCTTCAAACCCACCAGTTCGCACATGCGGCGGATCTGGCGCTTGCGGCCTTCTTTCAGCACAAACCGCAATTGGTCGGCGTTCTGCCAGCCGACTTTGGCCGGGCGCAACGCGCGGCCGTCGAGCGAGAGGCCGTGGTTGAGCAGCGCGAGGCCCTTTTCGTCGAGCCTTCCCACGACCCGCACCAGATATTCCTTCTCGATGTCGGAGTCCTCGCCGATCAGTCGTTTGGCGATGCGTCCGTCCTGCGTCAGTACCAG
>JBLMYH010000257.1:0-7619 GCA_050258175.1 Hyphomicrobiaceae bacterium | reverse complement strand
GATCTTGCCAGCGTCGGCAAGTCGCTCGACTTGACCGAGCTCGAATTCATGCACATCCACAAGACCGGTGCACTGATCCGCGCCTCGGTGCTGCTGGGCGCGCGGTGCGGCAGGGTGTCCGACGCAACCGCCGCCGCGCTCGACCATTACGCCAAATGCATCGGCCTCGCCTTCCAGGTGGTCGACGACGTGCTCGATGCGGAGGTACCTACTGCGACGCTGGGCAAGACTGCCGGCAAGGATGCCGCCAACAACAAACCCACTTATGTAAGCCTGCTCGGTGCGGCGCGCGCGCGCGCGCTGGCCCAGGAACTGCGCGCCGATGCCCATGCCGCGCTCGCCGAGCTGGGGCCATCTGCAGAGCGCTTGCACCAATTGGCCGATTTCGTGATTGAGCGGACGTTCTGACATGACCACGCCCCTGCTCGACGCGATCCAAACACCAGCCGACCTGCGCGCCCTGTCGCCGGCAGAACTGCGCAAACTCGCAGCCGAACTGCGCGAGTTCGTGGTCCACTCGGTCGGCCGGACCGGCGGCCATCTCGCCTCCAATCTCGGCACGGTGGAACTCACGATTGCCCTGCACTACGTCTTCGACACTCCACGGGACCGCATCGTGTGGGACGTCGGCCACCAGACCTACGCCCACAAGATCCTCACCGGACGGCGGACCGAAATGGCTGCTTTGCGCCAGCCAGGCGGCATCGCCGGATTCCCCCGCCGCAGCGAAAGCGAATACGACGCCTTCGGCGCCGGCCACTCCAGCACCTCGATCTCGGCTGCGCTCGGCATGGCCGAGGCCTTCCATCAGTTGGGCTCCAGCCAGCGCGCCGTGGCCATCATTGGCGATGGCGCAATGACCGCCGGCATGGCATTCGAAGCGCTCAACAACGCCGGCGCCACCGACCTCCCGCTGCTGGTGGTGCTGAACGACAATGACATGTCGATCTCGCCCAATGTCGGTGCGCTCAACAACTACCTTGCCCGACTGATGTCGGGGCGCTTTTACGCCGCCGCCCGCCGCGCGGGCGAAAAGGGTCTGTCAGCGGTGCCGCCGATCAAGGAGCTGGCCAAGCGTGCCGAGGAGCACATGAAAGGCATGGTGACGCCGGGCACGCTGTTCGAGGAATTCGGCTTCAACTACATCGGGCCGGTCGACGGCCATGACCTCGACGTGCTGCTGGACACGCTTTCCAACATCAAGCAGCTCAACGGTCCGCAGTTTCTGCATGTGGTCACCCGTAAGGGCAAGGGTTACGCGCCAGCCGAAGCCAATCCCTGCCTGTATCACGGCGTGTCGCGGTTCGACCCCGCGGCAGGCGTCGTCGAAAGAACCGGCGGCAAACCCACCTACACCCAGGTGTTCGGCAACTGGCTGTGCGACATGGCTGCAGCGGATACCCGGCTGGTCGGCATCACCCCGGCGATGCGCGAAGGCTCGGGGCTGGTGCGCTTTTCGCAGGAATACCCCAAACGCTATTTTGACGTCGGCATCGCCGAACAGCACGCGCTGACCTTCGCTGCGGGACTGGCCTGCGAAGGCCTGAAGCCGGTGGTGGCGATCTATTCAACCTTCCTGCAGCGCGCCTACGACCAGTTGATCCACGACGTCGCCCTGCAGGACCTGCCGGTGATGCTGGCGATCGACCGGGCGGGACTGGTCGGCGCCGACGGCCCCACCCACGCCGGCAGCTTCGATCTTTCTTTCCTGCGCTGCATCCCCAACATGCTGATCGCCGCGCCCTCCAACGAGAACGAATGCCGCCGCCTGCTCACCACCGCCTACCTGCATGACGGTCCCTCGGCAGTGCGCTACCCGCGCGGCAGTGGCAGCGGTGCCGCAATCGAACCCGGCCTCGAAGCGCTCGAAATCGGCAAGGGCATCCAACGACGCCGCGGCCGCGACATTGCGCTAATCGCCTTCGGCAGCCTGGTCGCGCCCGCACTGACGGCCGCTGAAGCACTCGACGCCAGCGTGGCCGACATGCGCTTCGTGAAACCACTGGACACCGACCTGTTGCGCGAGCTGGCACAAAGCCACCGCCTGCTGGTCACGCTGGAGGAGAACGCGGTGGCAGGCGGCGCCGGCGCGGGGGTGGCCGAGGCGCTGGCAGATCTTGGTTTGAGTGTGCCGGTCCTCCATCTGGGCCTGCCCGATACGTTCATCGAACACGGCGATCCACAGAAAATGTTGGCTGGATGCGGGCTGGATGCCGTTGGAATCGAGCAAGCGGTGCGTCGGCGTATAACCCTATTACCCGAGTAGTTTACTCAACTATTCTCGCAGTTTATACTCAGTCTAAACTGCATTGATCTAAGGAGCCTGCCATGAATCAGATTTGCGATACCGCCGTTTGCATGCCGGATGTGCAAAGTTCGGTCGACACGCGGCAAATCGCCATCAACAAGGTCGGCATCAAGGGTATTCGCCACCCGATCCGGGTCGCGGACAAAAACGACGGCGTCCAGCACACCATCGCCAACTTCAACATGTACGTGTTCCTGCCGCACAACTTCAAGGGCACCCACATGTCGCGCTTCATCGAAATTCTCAACACGCGCGAGCGCGAGATTTCGGTGGAGAACTTCGAGGGCATGCTGCGCCAGATGGTCGAGCGCCTCGAAGCCGAATCGGGCTACATCGAGATGACCTTCCCCTATTTCGTCAACAAGGCTGCGCCCGTTTCCGGCGTACAGAGCCTGCTCGATTACGAAGTCACCTTCATCGGCGCAATCGAGAATGACGAGTACACCCACACCACCAAGGTGCTGGTACCGGTGACCAGCCTGTGTCCGTGCTCCAAGAAGATCTCGGATTACGGCGCGCACAACCAGCGTTCACACGTCACCGTCTCGGCGAAGACCAACGGTTTCCTGTGGATCGAGGACCTGGTGCGCAAGGTCGAGGATCAGGCCTCGTGCGAACTTTTCGGTTTGCTGAAACGGCCGGACGAAAAATACGTCACCGAGCGCGCCTACGACAATCCGAAATTCGTCGAGGACATCGTGCGCGACGTCGCCGCCGCGATGGACGCAGAACCGCTGATCGATTCGTATGTCGTGGAGGCCGAGAACTTCGAGTCGATCCACAACCACTCTGCGTACGCACTGATCGAACGCGACAAGCGGAAGTCGGCCTGACGCCTGTCGGATCCGAAATAGACAAGGCCTGCGTTGCAGGCCTTGTTTATTGGTGAACAGCGAATCAGTACCGCCGGGTCAGCGTCATCACTGCCCGGCGTTTCATTTCCATCCGGTTCAAGAACTCATCCCCAGCAACGGCACATCAAGGCCGGCTTCCACCACCATGCCGTCCACTTGGTTGACGGAAATGCCGCCGACCTTGACCGTATTGAACGTGACCCGCCAGGCCGGCCCCCCTGCCGCCGTCCCTGCACCGACGGTCCGCCCGATACTGATGATCGCCTTGTTCTTGAGCGACGCTGGCAGCCCACGCCGCTGTGCAGGAAAGTCCGCCTGCGGCTATCATCATTGCGACAGTATTCTTCTTGAAAGCCATCATGCTTCCTGTTCTGGTTTTCCGCCATTCGCCCACCGAAGGGCCCGGGTACTTCACCACGTTTCTGGATCGCCACGGCATCCCGTGGAAAATGGTGCGCATCGACGCCGGCGACGCCATCCCTGAAGACCTTGACGGCGCTTCAGGCGTCTGCCTGATGGGCGGACCGATGAGCGTCAACGACGCACTGCCCTGGATCCCGCCGATACTTGCGCTGATCCGCAAAGCGGTCGCATCGGACATCCCGGTGATCGGCCATTGCCTGGGCGGTCAACTCATGGCGAAAGCGCTGGGTGGATCGGTCGGCGCCAACCCAGTGAAGGAAATCGGCTGGGGTGAGGTCCGCGTCACCGATGCCGACGCTGCCCGGCCTTGGCTGGGCGACACCACACATCCCATGCTGGCATTCCACTGGCACGGCGAGACCTTCACCTTGCCACCTGGCGCCACACGCATTCTCGACAGCGCATATTGCGCCAATCAGGCCTATGTGCTGCACGACCGCCATATCGGCATGCAATGCCATGTCGAAATGACCCCCGAGCTCATCGCCAGCTGGTGCGACAGCGGCGGCGCCGAGATCGCCGCCAGCGACAGTCCTGGCGTCCAGTCGCCCGAAGCCATCCAGGCGGACATGGCGGCCCGCACCGCACGTCTACATCAGCTGGCGGACAAAATTTATTCCCGCTGGATTCAAGGGCTTAGAAAATAATCGCGCAGCTGCCCCGAGAAGACGCTGGACAGCCGCATCGCGCGGCGTAGGATAGGTAATGGAGTCACATCCAGCCTTAAAGCATCACCTGAAGCGCTCTAAATAATTGGAGGATTTATGCAGAACGTCGACTACGCCAACTTCGATTTCGGCGAACGCCTGAATGGGTTCATTAACGAAGTGATGAATTTCGGTGGCGCGCCCCGTACCGAAGCTGACCTCACAGAAGGCCAGAAAGTCTTCGTCCGCGCGGTCAAGCGCGAGATGGTCAAATACGCCGACCCCAATCGCCACGGCTATCCACACAACCTGCTGGAGCAGATGGAATCCTTCACCCGCACCATCGGTGACCTGCATAACTCCTACTTCGATTCCGGCATGCGCAAGGTCAGCGATTGTCTCTACAACCGCTGGAAAATGCTCTACGAAGAAACCAAAAAGCTGGCCGCCGCCGGGGGTGACACCAAACCGGCGTGGGTGGATGTCATCAAGACCGAACAAACCGACATGCCCGCCTTTTTCGACGCATAACCATTTGTTTTTTATTTTGATGATTAATATCAAACCTGCTTATCCTCAAATAAAAATAAAGCATTATTCAGGCGCTACCCCCGGTGCTATCCTGCCCAGACTCTAATACCCCCACAAAGTCTGAGGAGACAGCATGTCCAAACTGGTACGCCCCCACGGCGGCGGTGAACTCAAGCCCCTGCTGCTGACGGGCGATGCACTCGCCGCCGAAAAAGCCCGCGCGGCCTCGCTGCCCAAGGTCAAGATGAGCTCGCGCGAAACCGGCGACCTCATCATGATGGGCATCGGCGGCTTCACTCCGCTTGAGGGCTTCATGACCCACGCTGACTGGCAGGGCGTCTGTGATGGCTACAAAATGGCCAATGGCCTGTTCTGGCCGATTCCGGTCACCCTCTCCACCGACGAAGTCACTGCCCAGGGCATTGCGGTCGGCGCCGATGTCGCGCTGGTAGACGGCGAAACCGGCGACATCATGGGCACCATGAAAGTCACCGAGAAATATTCCATCGACAAAGCCCACGAGTGCATGCAGGTCTACAAAACTACCGATCTCGAGCATCCTGGTGTCAAGATGGTCATGGAACAGGGTCCGGTCAACCTCGCCGGCCCGGTCAAAGTGCTGTCCACCGGCAGCTTCAAGGAAGAATACGGCGACCAGTTCATGACGCCCGCGGAGACCCGCGCTGCCTTCGAGAAAATGGGCTGGTCAAAGATTGCCGCCTTCCAGACCCGCAACCCGATGCATCGCTCGCACGAATACCTGGCCAAGATCGCCATCGAGACCATGGACGGCGTGTTGATCCACTCCCTCCTCGGTGCGCTGAAGCCGGGTGACATCCCCGCCGAGGTGCGTTCCGAAGCGATCGCCACTCTGATCGACAACTACTTCGCCCCCAACACCGTGATCCAGGCTGGCTATCCACTGGATATGCGCTATGCCGGCCCGCGTGAAGCCCTCCTGCATGCGCTTTTCCGCCAGAACTACGGCTGCTCGCATCTGATTGTCGGCCGCGACCACGCTGGCGTGGGCGACTACTACGGCCCGTTCGACGCGCAGAAGATTTTCGACGAAATCCCCAAGGATGCACTCGAAACCAAGAACATGAACATCGACTGGACCTTCTGGTGCAAGAAGTGTGGGGGCATGGCTTCACAGCGTACCTGCCCGCACACCAAGGAAGACCGCATCCTGCTGTCCGGCACCAAGGTGCGTGCGATGCTTTCCGAAGGTCAAGATCTGCCGGTCGAATTCAGCCGCCCCGAAGTCGCCAAGGTACTGCAGAAATACTATGCCAGCCTGAGCAAGGAACAGAACGTCAAGGTCGAGCTGAAAGGCCACTCGGCTGCGTGATCTTTCCAGACGGCAATATTGCTGAACGGGTTTATCCCCGGCAGGCATGAATGCCGGATGGGACAAGGGTTTTAGGACACGAGCCTACCGGAAGCGGACTCGCGATACGCCCCGGCCAAGGACGGGTTCAGTTCTAGACGGACCGCGACGCACGCGGATTGTTAGCTAACTTGAGGAGACTGTAATGCCAACCTATGTTCGTACCGACAAGTGCGACGGTTGCAAGGGTCAGGATAAGACCGCTTGCATGTACATCTGCCCGCACGACCTGATGAAGCTGGACAAGGACGGTTCGGAAACCGGCCATGCGATGCGCGCGTTCAACCAGGAGCCCGAGCAGTGCTGGGAGTGCTATTCCTGCGTGAAGATCTGTCCGCAGCAGGCGATCGAAGCCCGCCACTACGCCGACGTCGTGCCGCTGGGCGGCATGGTGCAACCGCTGCGTGGTTCGGACTCCATTATGTGGACCATCAAGTTCCGCAACGGCACGCTGAAGCGCTTCAAGTTCCCGATCCGCACCACGCCCGAAGGCTCGATCGACCCCTACGGTGGCAAGCCTAGCGCCAGCCTGGCCAACATCACCGCGACCGGCTTCTTCACCGGTTCGGCCGACGGTGGCATCACCAAGGGCTACCGCCCCGGCAATCCCGCAGAACTGATCCGCAAGTAATTTAGAGAGGCAAACGAAATGGCTGGAGAATTTGGTAATCCCGAAGTTGTCCAGGAGGAACTCGACATCCTCCTGATCGGCGGTGGCATGGCATGCTGCGGCGCCGGTTACGAAGTCATGCGCTGGGCAGATGCCGCGAAGGCCGAACTGGGCATGGACCTCAAGATCAAGCTGGTCGACAAGGCTGCGATGGACCGCTCCGGCGCCGTGGCGCAGGGCCTGTCCGCGATCAACACCTACATCGGCACCGAGCAGGACCCCGCCGACTACGCCCGCATGGTCTCCAACGACCTGATGGGCATCACCCGCGACGACCTCGCCTACGACCTCGGCCGTCACGTCGACGACTCCGTGCACCTGTTCGAAGAATGGGGCCTGCCGATCTGGAAAACCGATGAAAACGGCGAGCGCCACGATGGTTCCCAGGGCCTGCCCGCGCTTAAGGACGGCGGCAAGCCCGTGCGTTCCGGCAAATGGCAGATCATGATCAACGGCGAATCCTACAAGTGGATCGTGGCCGAAGCCGCCAAGAAGGCGCTCGGTATGGATCGCATCCAGGAGCGCATCTTCATCGTCAAGCTGGTCAACGACAAGAACGACCCCAACCGCATCGCCGGGGCCGTCGGTTTCTCGACCCGCGATCACAAGGTATACGTCTACAAGGCCAAGGCCATCCTGCTGGCCGCGGGCGGTTGCGTGAACATCTTCCGTCCGCGTTCCGTCGGTGAAGGTACCGGCCGTGCCTGGTACCCGGTGTGGAACGCCGGCTCGACCTACGCGATGGCTGCCGAAGCCGGCGCCGAGCTGACCATGATGGAAAACCGCTTCGTTCCCG
>JBLMYH010000256.1:0-5578 GCA_050258175.1 Hyphomicrobiaceae bacterium | reverse complement strand
GGGTCATAGAAAAGCCCGTTGGCCGCATGGGCCGTCGCGAATCCGAAAAGCATCAGGATCGCGGCAAGGGCGCTGGCATACAAAGGGGTTGAACGCATGGTTGGCTCCTTTCATGAATCCAAGTGGTCCATTCAGGCAATTGCGCCATCGCGAAGAGGACCAGCGCCAAACCCCAAATCCCGCCAAGGTCAGCGCGGCCATCCGCGCAGGCACCCTTGTACCTATAGCCCGCCCCTGCCATTTATTCAATTTATGCGCGCTCAGGCAGGCGTCCCGACGGCGGCCAGCAAGGCCCGCAGGAGCAGCGCCATCCCCAGACAGGGCAACCACACCCAGCGCATCTCCGAGCGCAGCACGCGCAGGCCGCGCCACGAGAACAGCGCGGCCGGGCGCAGCGGCGACACCTCGATCACCCGCCATGGCAGGAACATGCGGCGCCGCGAGAACGGGCTGAACAGGGCCACGCCGAGACCGCCATTGGTCAAGGCGTCGAGCAGGCCGTGGGAGGCCGCGCTGACGAGGAGCACCCCGAATGCGACCGATGATTCCGCCCCGGCCGGCGCGAGCCACGTCCCCGCGCCGGCCAGCGCGACGGCGAACGGGAGGGAATGCGTGAAGCCGCGATGGCCAAACGGATGGTCGTAGGGAATCCCCAGCCACAGCCCGAGCGCGTCGATGTCGGGCAGCAGCGCAACTGCGAGGGCCAGCGCCATCAGCTGCGGCGGCACCCGGCCGCTGCCGAGGGCCGCGCTCAGCGCCAGCGGCACGGCCAGATGGGAAAGCGGCGTTGCCAAGGCTTCACCCGGCAGTACGGCCCGGCGCAGCCCTTAGATCAGGGCTTGGAGGCGGGCGCGGGTTCGGGAGCGCGGGCGGGTTTGGCCTCGGGGGCGTGCTTGCGCGCATGCTTATGGACGGGTTTGCGCCCTTGCTCGGCGCAGCGGATGATGGCCCTGTTGTCCTTCTTGCCCAGACAGCTGCGGATATCTCCGCCCTGCCGCCGCCTGACCTTCGGCTTGGCCGCCTTGGCCGGCGCCGCAGCCGTGGCTTCGGCCTTGGCCGGAGACACAGCCGCAGCGGCGGGCGCGGACGCCGCATCCGGCGTCGTGCCCTGCGCCATCGCCCCTCCCGCCAGGCACAGGAACGGCAGCGTGATCAAACAGGTTTTCAACTTCATAGGACCTCCTCTGATAAGCCATGAACGCAACATCCCGTGGTTAACGAAACTTTTCGGGATTTCTTGATGATGGCCAGCCCTATTTGTTACGCGCCCGGCGGGCGCGCTTCCCCGTTCACCGCATCGCCCACCCGGATCACCCCGCCCGCCAGCACGCGCGCATTCACCCCGCCGTGCCCGCGCATCGCGTTGTAGCCGCCCGGCCCCAGCACCTCCTCCATGCGCGAGCAGGGGTCGCAGTGTCCCGTCACTTCCAGCAGCACCTCGGCGCCGATGCGCAGCACCAGCGGCCGGTCGCGAAACAGGGCATGCGCCGCCAGCAGATTCAGTCCCGACACCACCAGATTGCGTCGCAGCGACGCCGCGTCCAGCTGCGCCCGCCCCGCTAGCGCCGCGATCGCCGGCAGATGCTCGGCCTGGATCAGGGTCACCTGCCGCCTGCCGCCGTCCACCCGGCTTCGCGATGGCTGCGCATAGTGGTCGCCTTCCAGCCCGCACGCAGCAATCGCCCGCGCCGCCGCGACCGGCTCCACCTCGCGGCGGCGCTCGGGGCGCAGATAAATCGCCTCGACTCGGCCGGCATGGGGAAACCGGCTCGTCAGTTCGCGCAGGTTGCTTGCGCCGGCCGGCGTGCCCGCAGCCGCTTCTGGACTCATGCGGCGAGCCGCTGGGCCAGCCAGATCAGGCCGCCCACGACGCTCAGGCAGATCAGGCAGGCGAGAAGGATCTTGACGAATTTCGGCATGCGGTCCGGGCGTTGCCTGTGGCTATTTGACGCCGGCCGGATAGCCGACGGATTGCGCGAGGATGATGCGCTGATGGCCCCCCAGGCCCAGGGCCGCGCCCAGCGCTGCCCGGTCGATCAGGCCGCGCACCACGACCGCCAGGCCGACCGACGCGCAATAGAGATAGACGTTCTCGGCGACGAAGCCGGCGTCGGTGGAACTGTAGAAGACCTTGTCTTCGGCGCCGGCACCGCTCATCCGGTCGAGATCCGCGACGTACACCAGGTTCAGCGGCACGCTGGCCACGAAATCCTGCACGCCTGCCAGATGGCGCAGGTCGCCAGCCGCCACCTGCCGCAAGGTGTGCGTCGGCGCATCGTAGCGGTAGGCCCCGTCCGCAGTGACTGCATAGACGTCGATCTCGCGCCAGTCGTGCGCGGAAGGTGCGGTGCGCGCGCCGGTGTCCAGCCGGTTCACGCCGTTCGCAGCCCACAACAGATTCGACAGCACCTTGGCCGGCAACGGCTTGCTGCCGAACTCCCGCGTCGAATGCCGCGCCTTCAGCACCTGCATCAGCGGCAATCCGCCCACCGTATCAGGCGGTGACAATCGGATCGTGCCGGTTTCCTGCGCCAATACCGCTTGCGTCGTGCCCATCATCATCACCCCCATGAAAGCCCACAGCCTCATGCCCGTTTCTCCCTGCAGGCAACGCGTACCTCCTCTCAATCTAGACTCGTAGCCCCCCGGGGCAAGCCCGCACCCGATGCATGGCGCAAAACCGCCTATTTTTAGAGTGGATCAACCCGAGGAGAAGAACGATGGCTGTTGTGAATATTGGTCACTACTATGCCGAGTGGATGCCCTCCGGCTCGCCCGACAAGCCTGGCCGTGGCCGCATCATCCTGCGCAGCGCGACGCGCCTGACCGAGCTGTTCCGGCTGACCAACCTGGGCTCGGAGGACTACCGCAACCTGCTCCACATGCTGCAGACGGAAAAGCCGGTGTTCTGGGACAGCGAGGCGGGCTGGCTGAGAACCGCGCATCCGCAGATGCACGATGCGGAGCCGGTGGGGGAACAGGAAGGCAGGTAGGCGAACGACGGCTTGCTCCAACTCGCAGCCAGGCAGCCCTGCTGCCGCCGCGACGCAGTCGGGCTGGGGGAATTGTCGTGCACTGCCGTTGACTGCCGTCTGCAACTGCGGCGTGCGCGGATCACCTTGCCGGGCCTCGAACTGGGCCAGTCCGCATCCGGCCGGGTTCAGATGCCTTCGCTGTGCGCGAAGTGTCCGCGGCGCCGGCGCAGCAGTTGCATTGCGGCGGCGATAAGCGCGATGGCGACGAACAGCGCGAAGGGCGCAAAGCGGTTGACCGTTGCCGCCCAGGCGCTGAGCTCGTTCAGCAGCAGCCCCCAGACCCCGATGGCGACATAGGTCGAACCCAGCACGACGGCCAGGTTCGCCCAGATCCGCAGGCCGATCAGGAATCCAAGGATGGCCCCCACCACCGGACCGGTCATCCAGAACGGAACGAACACGAAAACGAACAGGCCGGTGACGCCGAATTTCCGCACCGCACCACCATGGGATTCCGCGGCGCGGTGCAGGCGCGTGAGGTAGGGCTGCAGCGTGCGCAGCTTGATGAGCTGCCGCCAGCTCAACACGAACAGCGGGTACACCACGAGCACCTGGATGGTCTCGACCAGCATGTTGAGGGGAATCACCTGCGCGTGGCCGAGGCCGCTCGCGTAGCCGAACGCCATCCCGGCTGCCCGGCCGATGACCAGATTCAGCCCGGTCATCGCCGCGTAAGTGGGCACGCTGGCTGGAAACAGCTGCCAGCCGATCCCGAACGCCAGCAGCATCACGCCGGTCAGCGCCAGGCCGACGCCCAGCAGCCGGCCCTCGGTGCTGGCAAAAAGTGTTACACGCATTCCGCTCCCCTGGTCCTTGACCCTCAGCGCGGGACTGTGCCATGCCGGCGATCGTTATGGATGCGTTTTCCGATCACGCGGCAAGATTATTTTCGTCCCCCCGGTCTATCGCCCACCAGCCGGACCGGGTCGACGCGATCTACGGCTTCCCGCCCCTGAATCATTGACGCGCATGAACTCCAGCAACGCAACGGCTTGCTTTTGATCAGCGGGCGCTGATTGCGGTGTCGGGGAATTCGCTGAACACACCATCCACCCCCAGCCGGAAGAACTGCGAGTACTCGGCCTGCGGGTCTCCCAAGTAGCTGTGCGCCAGATATCGGCTCTCGTTCCGGAAAGTGAAAGCATGGACGAACAGTCCCAGCTTGTGCGCGTCATCGATGAGTGAGGTGGGGTTTTGGGTGATGGCGTCTCTCAGATCGATTTTCCCGTCACCGTTGACATCTTTCAGGTTGCCTGCATCGTCCAGCTGGCCTTTCACGGGAACGATGTAAGGTTTCCATGGCCCGATCCCATCGGCATAGGTCTTGATTTCGGCAAGCCCGGCGGGCGTCACCATGTCTCTGAAGCGCCGTTGGTCGCCGGATTTTTCCCAATCGTAGGGGCGGTCAAAAGGAGGCGCGTAGGTGATGCCGCCTGTCTTGAGGTCGTAGCCATCGCCGTCAATGAGTTGCACCATGCGCACTTTCAGGCCCTTGGCTCGCATCTCCTTCAGGCTGCTCGGCTCAAAACTCTGCACGTAGACGGGAGCGGTTTTACGGTTCCAACCCGCAGATTGAATGGCGCTGATCAGCTTGTCCTCAAGCGGCAGACCGAGGTCGCGATGATAAGTGGGGTTCTTCGTTTCCGGGTAGATGGCAATAGTGCGCCCAAGCCTCTTGCTTGCAGACTTGACCAGATCGATGACCTCCTGCAGGGTCACAATCCTGAACTTGCCGTTGTACTGCTGCGGACGCTCGGGGTCTGTGGCGACGACGCCGAGGGTCTTTATTTCGGCAAGCGTGAAGTCATGCGCGAACCAGCCACTCTGTAGTTCACCGTCTATCGGCCAGTTCTCGCGCTTACGGCGTGCGAATTCGGGCCGACTGGCGACATCGGTGGTGATGGCCAGATTGGGGTAATGGCTGGCGATCAAGACGCCGTCCTTGGTAGAGATCAGGTCAAGTTCGATCGCATCGGCGCCAAGATCGATTGCTCTCTGGTAGGCCTCAAGGGTGTTTTCTGGCAAGTAGCCCGAAGCACCGCGATGAGCGATCACCAGGGCTTTGTGGCCGTCGAGCGTTTTTTGCGGCAGTAGAGCCGTGCTGCTGCAGCCGGCAAGCATCGTCAGGGCCACCAAACCGACGAGCGCAAGTGCGGTCAGGCATGTCGGATGCGTGATGAGCGGGCCCTTGCCGTGCCCAGCCACATGGCCGCGCACTGTCTCCAGCAGCCTGGCGGACGGCGCGACATGGCCGCCGATGGAACCGATGTCGGCCGTGATGACGCTCAGGGTGATTTTCATCGCCGCCTCCGTGGCCTGCCTGGCCTTAAGGCTAGCCCGGGTCGGCCGCTTTTCAATGCAGCAGCTCCGTTGCCAGCGCAGCACAGGCAACAAAAAACCCCGGCATGCCGGGGTTTCTCGTTTCAGCCAAAGCGCGTTTACGCAGGCTGGATGTTTGCCGCCTGCTTGCCCTTGGGGCCAGGGACGACATCGAAGCTGACGCGCTGGTTTTCCTGCAGCGACTTGAAGCCGCCTGCCTGGAT
>JBLMYH010000255.1:0-5525 GCA_050258175.1 Hyphomicrobiaceae bacterium | reverse complement strand
GCTGCGATGCGAGGATGTCGAATGCCAGACTTTGCAGCGCATCGCCCACCAGCAGGGCCGTCGCCTCGTCGAACTCGACGTGCACGGTGGGCTTGCCGCGCCGCAGCGCATCGTCGTCCATCGCCGGCATGTCGTCGTGCACCAGCGAATAGGCGTGGATCAGTTCGACCGCCGCGGCGGCCTGCTGCACGCGTCCGGCGTCGGCGCCCGCGACTTCGCCGGCGGCAAAGGCCAGCAACGGACGCACCCGCTTGCCGCCGCCCAGCACGGCGTAGCGCATCGCTTCGTGCAGGCGTTGCGGGGCAATATGGGCGGCGGGGAGGCACTCGGCCAGCACGCTTTCCATGCGCGTCTGGCATGCCTGGGCCCAGGCAGAAAAATCAGTCATCGGTATCTTCGGTCCTGAAGGGCTGCAATGCGCCATTTTCCAGAATCTTCACCTGTTGCTCGGCATCGGCGAGTTGCTGGCGGCAGTACTGCAACAGTTCGGCGCCGCGCTTGTAGGCAGTCAGTGAGGCCTCGAGCGGCAGCTGGCCGGATTCCATTTCGGCCACGATGGCCTCCAGTTCGGCCAGTGCAGACTCGTAATCTTTGGGGGGCGTGGCGGCGCGGGATTTGGCCATGAATATCGTACCCGGCGGAGAAAGGACGTTACTTTAACAAATTCAGCGTTGAGGCGCCTCCCCGGGCATGCGGCTATGCTAGAATTTTACGCTTTCCCTGCGTTTGACGCCTTGTCTCAGGCAGGGGGTCACCCGTAAATCCGGTGGGTCATCTTGCCGCTCCAGTACCCTTGCTGGAGGGGGCTTGGTTTTGAGTAGGGTACGCCATGAGCGATCTCGCCGAATCCAGCGCCTTGTCGCTAACTTCGCCTCAGTTGCCAGTTTCCTGGTACTTCGATCCAGCCATCTACGCGCTGGAGCTCAAGCATTTGTTCAAGCAGGGTCCCGGCTACGCAGGCCATCAATTGATGGTGCCCGAGCCAGGCGACTATCACGCGCTGGAAATGTTCGAGGGCGCGAAAATGCTGGTCCACAGCGGATCGGGTATCGAACTGCTGTCCAACGTCTGTCGCCATCGCCAAGCGCTGATGCTCACCGGCCGCGGCAAGCTGCCGTCCAACAACATCGTCTGTCCGATCCACCGCTGGACCTACGACAGCCAGGGCAAGCTGATGGGCGCGCCGGAATTTCCCGGCAATCCCTGCCTGAACCTGAATCGCACCGGCCTGCAGAACTGGCAGGGACTGCTGTTTGCCGGCGAACGCGACGTGCAGGCCGATCTGGGCGGCATGCAGGCGGCACGCGAACTGGATTTCTCGGGCTTCATGCTGGACAGCGTGCAGGTCACGCATTACGCCTGCAACTGGAAGACCTTCATCGAGGTGTATCTGGAGGATTACCACGTCGCGCCGTATCACCCGGGGCTCGGCCATTTCGTCACCTGCGACGATCTCAAGTGGGAATACGGCGACTGGTGGTCGGTACAGACGGTGGGCGTGAACCGGGGGCTCGCCAAGCCGGGGTCGCCGGTTTATCAGAAGTGGCACGAGCAGCTGATGGCGTATCGGCAGGGCAAGGCGCCCGCGCACGGCTCGATCTGGCTGACCTATTACCCCGGCCTGATGGTCGAGTGGTATCCGCACGTGCTGGTGGTGTCGTCGATCGTGCCGACGGGAGTCGAGTCGTGCAGCAACATCGTCGAGTTCTACTATCCCGAGGACATCGCGCTGTTCGAGCGTGCCTTCATCGAGGCCGAGCAGGCGGCGTACCACGAGACCGCGGTGGAGGACGAGGACATCTGCGAGCGCATGCACAAGGGGCGGCGGGCGCTGTACCAGCAGGGCATCTCGGAAACCGGGCCTTACCAGTCGCCGCTGGAAGACGGCATGATGCATTTTCATGCCTTCCTGCGGCGCGAGATCGAGCCGCACCTCGAATGAAGGCGCTGAAGATCCCGAACGGGCGGCACATACCGCCCGTTTTTTTCGTCCGCCTGCAATGACGTCAAGTTGGATGCTGGTGGCAGCGGCCCTGTTCGCGCTGATGAGCGTGTTGGTCAAACACGCATCCGCGACGTTCTCTCCCGCCGAGCTAGTGTTTTACCGTTCGGCGTTCGGGCTGGTTGCGATCTGGGCGGTGATCGCCATCAGCCATCGACGCTTGCTGGCACCGCTTGCCACATCGCATTTCGAGGCCCATTGGTGGCGTGGGCTGGCCGGTTTCGCCGCGCTGCTGCTGTTCTTCTATGCGCTCGCGCGCCTGCCGCTCGCAACCGCGGTTACCCTCAATTACACGGCGCCGCTCTTTCTCGCCGCGCTGTCCGCCTGGTGGCTGCGTGAACGCCACGGACGCGGCCTCGTCGGCGCGGTGCTGCTGGGTTTCGTCGGCGTGGTGTTGCTGTTGCGCCCGCAGCTGGAAAGCCAAGATTGGCTGCCTGCGCTGGCCGGGCTGGTGTCGGGGGGGCTGGCAGCAGTGGCCTATGTCAACGTCAAGCAGTTGGGCCGATTGCGCGAGCCCGAATGGCGCGTGGTGTTTTATTTCACCCTGATCGCGACCGCGGGTGGCGCGGCGTGGATGGCGCTGGCCGGGTTTCACCGGCCGCGGGCGGGCGATTGGCCCTGGCTGATCGGAATAGGCATCACTGCCACGCTTGCGCAGCTGGCGCTGACGCGGGCGTATCATCGCGGCCGGACACTCACGGTCGCCTCGCTGGCCTACGCCACAGTCGGTTTTTCCGCCTTGTACGGCGTGCTGCTGTTCGGCGAGAGGTTGTCGCTGCCGGCCTGGGCCGGCATGGCGGTGGTGGCGGCGGCTGGCGTCTGGGCGGTGCGTGCGTCAACCCCACCGCGGTCCGATTCGCTATAGTTCAATCACATTCCAGAGGAGCGCACCATGATCAGCCTGAACGTCAAGGATAACCAGGTTGCCGTAACCGTAATGGGGCAGTTCACGCTGGCCGATTACCAGGAGTTCGAACAGGCAGTGAATTACGGCATCCAGTTCCAGGGCACGGTCAACCTGCTGTTCGATTTGCGTGACATGCTGTCGTTCAGCGTCGACGTAGCATGGGAGGAACTCAAGTTCTCCCGCGAACACAAGACCGATTTCGGTCGTATCGCCATCCTGACGGGCGACCAATGGGTGGCGTGGAGCATGTGGATCAACCGACTGTTCATGTCGGCGGATATCCGACTGTTCGACGACCTGAACATGGCCCAGGCCTGGGTGGCAGGCGGCGAGTTGCCCGCCACGGCGAGCTGAGGCACCGGCAAAGCGGTCCGTGCGGAATGCTCAGGAAGACGCGCGCGCCGGCCTGAACACTGCCTGATTGGCGTAATAGTCCGCGCTTGCGTTGGCCGGGTCCCAACCCGGAACGCCCTGCACCGGCAATGGCGCGAGCTGGCGCGGCGAGTCGACTCCGTCGAGCGCCATGACGGACAAGCCTTCCGCAGTGTCGGGATGGAGCGACGCTGCGACCAGCGTCAAACACTTTCCGGTCATTGTCGGATACGGCGCAAGCGCCTTTTCCAGCAGCGCATGTCCCACCACCACGAAGCGCATGTCGGTTTCGACACGTAAACGCGCATCCCAGAACAGCGACTGCCAAGCGCGCTCGGCCAGCAGCGCCGGCAATGCCGGATCGCGGCTGATCACCCATACGCCGGACTCGTCCAACACCGTCAACGCGTCGCGCCGGCGGCCCCGGGCGGGGCCGGTCTCGCGGGCAATGGCCCTGCCATGGGCCGCATTCAGCGCGGCCTTGAAGTGCGGAAAGCGCAGCCATACCAGCGCGTTCAGCACGTCATGCCAGGTGTCGGCACGGGTCGGCACCTCGCCGGTTTGCAGGATGTGCGTTTCGTAAGCGCGCGCGGAAAGACGGCCGTCGGGTGCGACAAAACGCAGCGGCAGTCCGCCTGCGTTGCGCGTTCCGCGGCGGACGGATTGTGCATTGAGCGTGTCGAGACAATCCGGGCTGGGCGAGGGCAGCGCTGGCGCGAGTTCCAGCGCCTCGATCAGCGGCCGATAGGGCGCGAAGGCGGGGTGATCGAACTTCAATGCAGCGATTCGGAGAGCGCCTGGCGGTACTGCCGCGTCAGCGGATGTGCGCTGCCGAGCAGATCGAACAGCGCGAGCAGGCTGGTGCGCCCCAGGTCGTGGCGGTAGCCGCGATCGCTGCGGGCGATCAATAGCAATTCGTCCATCGCGCCGGAAAATTCGTCTGCTGCCAGCAACAGGGCCGCGCGCTGGTAGCGCGCGTCAAGGTCATCCGGCCGCTGCGCAAGCCGGGTATCGAGCTCAGCCAGCGGCGGTGCCTGCCGGGCCGTTTCGGCCAGGCTCAGGTGGGCGTACAGCGGAGCGATCATGGCGTCGCCGCGCGCTTCCGGCGGCAGGCTGTCCAGCAGTTTCAATGCCTGTTCACCCTCGCCTTCGCCCCACAGCAATTTGGCGAGGTCGCGCGGGATGGCGAGGTTGTCGGGCTCGGCCATCGCCGCGTTGGCCAGCAGCACGCGCGCCTGCTCTACCTTGCCCGCCTGCCACGCGGCCACGCCCAGCGCGTGCGCGCGATTGGCGTCGCCGGCGATGAAGCGGTCGAGCACTTCACGGAAACTGCTGTCGGGGTCGGCGCCGTGGATCGTGTGGGCGACCTCGCCGCGCCAGAAGAACTTCACCGTCGGCACTGAATTCACGCTGAAGCGGCGCGCCAGTTCGGGCAGTTCGTCGGCGTTCAGCATGACCAGCAGGAACTTGCCGCCGTATTCGCTGGCGAGCTTCACCAGTCGCGGCATCAGGACGAAGCAGGGGCCGGCCTTGGGGGTCCAGAAGTGCACCAGCACCGGGCCCTTGTGCGAGTTTTCCAGCACCAGGCGGTTGAAGTTCTCCGCGCTGGCATCGAAGACGTAGGGCGACAGCGCCATCAGCCGAATGCTCCGGTCTGGGCGAAGCGGTCGCACGCGGCGACCAGTTCGCGCGCGATGCCCGGCTCGAACGCCGAATGGCCGGCATCCGGCACGATCACATAGCGGGCCTCGGGCCAGGCGCGCGCCAGTTCGTCGGCCGACACGATCGGACAGACCGCGTCGTAGCGCCCCTGCACGATGACGGCCGGAATGGCGCGGATGCGGTCGACGTTGGCGAGCAGGCTGTTGTCGGGCAGGAAGATGTGGTTGACGAAGTAATGCGCCTCGATCCTGGAAAGGGACAGCGCGGTCTTTTCGCTGCCGAACGCGGCGACGAGCTCGGGGCTGGGCAGGAGGGTGGAGCAGGAGGCCTCGAACGTGGCCCAATGATAAGCGGCTGGCTGGTGTATGGCCGGGTCGGGATCGACGAGCCGGCGATGGTATGCGGCAAGCAGGTCGTGGCGTTCGCTTTCCGGGATGAACTCCGCCAGCTGCCGCTGCGCCTCGGGAAAGAAGGCGCGGATGCCCTGAAGAAACCAGTCGGTCTCGCTCTTGCGGCACAGGAAGATGCCGCGCAGCACCAGCCCGCGGCAGCGTTCGGGATGCGCCTCGGCGTAGGCCAGCG
>JBLMYH010000254.1:0-5393 GCA_050258175.1 Hyphomicrobiaceae bacterium | reverse complement strand
CGACACTTCCGTGCCGTCGACGATCAACTTCACCATCTCGCCGTCCAGGCCAACCAGCTGGCCGCTCAGGCGGCGCCGGTTATCCATCGGCACCCGCAGCTTCAGCGTCACCGCTTCGCCGGCGAAGCGCACATAATCCTGCGGCCTGACCAGCGGCCGGTCGAGGCCGGGTGACGACACTTCCAGTCTGTCGTAGTCGATGTTCTCGACCGTGAACAGATGGGTCAGGTGATTGCTCACCGCGACGCAGTCGTCGATCGAGATGCCGCCCGGCTTGTCAATGAAAATCCGGATCAGCCCGCGCCCGGCGCGCTCCAGCATCACCAGCTCGTAACCGAGTCCGGCGAGTACAGGCTCCAGGCGGGCGGGCAAATCCATCATCGAAAATCCATCGTTGCTAAGTGCGGGGCACAAATAAAAAATGGGCGAACCGCCCATTGCCCAACACCATTACATAAATAATCAAGCGGCCGAATTATACCACTCGGCCAGGCAGACTGAAAGGGAAGATGGTGCCCGGAACCGGAATCGAACCGGTACGCCATCGCTGGCGAGGGATTTTAAGTCCCTTGTGTCTACCAATTTCACCATCCGGGCAAAGCGGACGGCAGGCCCTGAATCTGGAGGCGCGAGCCGGAGTCGAACCGACCTACACGGATTTGCAATCCGGTGCATAACCGCTTTGCTATCGCGCCGTCGCGGTAAAACGCTGAAACGAAAAGGGGAAAACGTCCGGGCTGTGCCATCTGTTTTCCCCAGAATTCTGGAGCGGGAAAGGAGGTTCGAACTCCCGACCTCAACCTTGGCAAGGTTGCGCTCTACCAGCTGAGCTATTCCCGCGTTGAAGGCTGCGCATTATGGAGATTTCGTTTTTTTCTGTCAACAGTCGGCCGCAATTTTTATGAAGATTTTTGCAGAGCGCGTGCGGCCATGACGAGGTAATACGCCATCGACACCAGGGTGAGCAGGGCGGCGACCCAGATCAGCAGCGTGCCGATCTCGGCGATGGGCAGGCCGGCAAACGGGGTGAAATACAGCAGCAGCACGATGGCGACCATCTGCGCCGTGGTTTTCAGCTTGCCGACGAAGGACACCGCCACGCTGGCCGACTTGCCGGCCTTGGCCATCCATTCGCGCAGGGCGGAAATGGTGATTTCGCGGCCGATGATGATGAGCCCGATCAGCGGCGCCACGCGATCCAGGTCGATCAGCACGATCAGCGCGGCAGCAACCATCAGTTTGTCGGCGACCGGGTCGAGAAAGGCGCCGAAAGCGGAGGTCTGGCCGAGCTTGCGTGCCAGATAGCCATCGAGCCAGTCGGTCAGTGCCGCCACCCCAAAAAATGCCGCGGCCAGCATATTGGCGTCGGAAGGCAACAGCCAGCCGTCGGGCAGGTAGAACACGCCCGCCATCAGGGGGATCAACAGAATGCGCAGCCAGGTGAGCAGATTGGGGAGATTGAGTGGCATCAGTGGAGCGCGTTATAGATGGTTTCTGCCAATTCTCGGCTGATACCGTTCACCGTGGCAAGCGCGTCGACGCCGGCGTTGCGTACGCCCTGCAGGCCGCCGAAGTGTTCGAGCAGCTGTTTGCGCCGCTTGGGGCCGATGCCGGCGATGTCTTCCAGCGTCGACTGCAGGCGCACCTTGCCGCGCTTGGCGCGGTGGCCGGTGATGGCGAAACGGTGCGCTTCGTCGCGAACGTGCTGGATCAGGTGGAAGCCGGGGTGGTCCTTGACGAGATTGAGTTCGCGGCCGTCGGCGAAGATCAGGGTTTCCATCCCTGGCTTGCGCGCCTCGCCTTTGGCCACGCCGAGCAGCGGCACGTCGCTCAGGCCCAGTTCGGCCATCGCCTCGACCGCCATCGCGACCTGTCCCTTGCCGCCATCGATCAGCAGCAGGTCGGGCAGCACGCCGTTTTCTTCGGCGCTCTTGTAAAAGCGCTTGATCAGCGCGGCGTGCATCGCAGCATAGTCGTCGCCCGGGGTGATGCCGCCGATGTTGTAGCGGCGGTAGTCGGATTTCTTCAGGTCGTCGCCCTCGTAGACGACACAGGACGCGACGGTGGCCTCGCCCATGGTGTGCGAGATGTCGAAGCACTCGATGCGATTCAGCGTCGGCAGGTCGAGCGTGTCGCGCAGCGCGGTCAGCCGCTGCGACTGGTTAGCGCGGTCGGCGCTGCGGCGCTCGGCGGAAAGGCGCGCGTTGGCCTGCGCCATGCCGATCCAGACACGGCGTTCGCCGGTGACGCGGTGCAGCAGGCTGATTTTCTTGCCGGCCTGTTCGGTGAGCAGCGCTTCCAGCGCCTCGGTCTCGATCGCTTCGCTGACCAGAATGCGCGCCGGGATCGGGTGGTCGAGGTAATGCTGGGCGATGAAGGCTTCCAGCGCTTCGGCCGGACTCGCGCCTTCGCCGTGCTGTGGGAAGAAGCTGCGGTCGCCCAGGTGCCGTCCGCCGCGGATCATGGTCAGATTGACCGCAATCACGCCTGCGACTTCAGCCACTGCGACCACGTCGGCATCAGCATCGCTGCCGGTGCTGTCGACGAACTGCTTCTCGCGTACCGTCGCCAGCATGCGCAGGCGGTCGCGCAGGAAGGCGGCGGTCTCGAAATCGAGCGCTGCGGCGGCTGCATTCATCTGCGCGGTAATGTGTTCGGTCAGGGCGCTCGCCTCGCCATGCAGCAGCTGGGCGGCTTCATGGACGTCGCGCGCATAGGCCTCGGGTGTGATGTGGCCAACGCACGGTGCGGTGCAGCGTTTGATCTGATACAGCAGGCACGGGCGCGAGCGGTTGGCGAACACTGTGTCCTCGCAGGTGCGCAAGCGGAATACCTTCTGCAGCAGTTGGATGCTCTCGCGCACCGCGTAGGCGTTGGGGTAGGGGCCGAACGCCTGATCGTGCTTCTTCGGCGTGCCGCGGAAGTAGGCCAGGCGCGGAAACCGGTGCCCCGTCAGCAGCAGGTAGGGATACGACTTGTCGTCGCGGAACAGGATGTTGAAGCGCGGCTTCAGCCCCTTGATCAGGTTGTTTTCCAGCAGCAGCGCTTCGGCCTCGGTGCGCGTTACCGTGGTATCGATGTGGTCGACGCTTTTCAGCATCAGCCGGATACGCGGGCTCTGGTCGGTTTTCTGGAAATAGCTGGAAACGCGTTTTTTCAGGTCCTTCGCCTTGCCGACATACAGGACCGAACCGGCCGTATCGACCATGCGGTAGACGCCGGGCAGGGTGGGCAGCGAGGCGAGGAATTCCTTGTCGACGCTCAAGGCTCAGTCGTCTTCGTCGAGCAGCCTGCCGGCGATCGCCCAGTTCTCGTCCGGCAGTTCCTCGAACGCAATATAGGTGTAGGAGGCCGGCTTGCCGGCGTGGCGCTCCAGCGTGGCGGTGATCTCCTCGGCGACCTTCCGCTTCTGTTCCCGCGTAAGGCTGCCTGCGAGCTTGATGGTGACAACGGGCATGGTCAGTCCTTCGTTTGGATCTTGGTGAACACCGCCGCGAACATCTCGGGGGTGAGGCGGCGCGTCTGGGTATTGTAACGGGAGCAGTGGTAGCTGCTGACCAGCCGCCGGCCGTCTGGCAGGCGGTGGTCGCTGGCGTGGGCAAAGGGATAATCCTTGAGCTTCAGGCCGCGCGCGCGCAGCACCGCCTGATGCGCGATCTGGCCCAGCGCCAGGATGCTGGCGTGTGCGGGCAGAGCTTCCAGTTCGGCAGCCAGATAGCGATTGCATTCGCGGATTTCGCCGGGCTCGGGCTTGTTCGCGGGTGGCAGGCATTTCACCGCATTGGTGATGCGGCATCCGGTAAGGGTGAGGCCGTCGTCGACCGCCAGCGATTGCGGTGCGCTGGCGTAGCCGAAGCGGTGCAGGGTTTCATAGAGCAACACGCCGGCGTAATCGCCGGTGAAGGGGCGGCCGCTGCGGTTGGCCCCGTGCATGCCCGGCGCGAGGCCGACGATCAGCAATTCCGGCGCGGGCTCACCGAAGGCGGGCACGGGGCGGGCATGGTAATCGGGGTGGCGGGCGCGCACCTCGTCGAGAAAGGTGGCGAGGCGCGGACAGGCGCGACAGTCAAGGTCGAAGTGCATCGGGAAAAACAAGAACGCCCCACGGCGGAAATGTCCATTGTACGCGTGATGCGGTCAGCCTTCGATCGGACCTGCGGCGGTCTGCATGTAGTTCTGCTCACCCATGCGCTGGACGAGCTCGAGCTGCGTTTCGAGATAGTCGATGTGCTCTTCCGTGTCGGACTGGATGCCGACCAGGATCTCGCGGGAAACATAGTCCTTGACTGACTCGCAATGCGCGATGGCCTCGACATAGAGAGCACGACCGCCGAGCTCCAGCTTGAGGTCGCAGCCGAGGCATTCGACGGCGTTTTCGCCGATCATCAGCTTGTTCAGATCCTGCAGATTCGGCAGGCCTTCCAGAAACAGGATGCGCTCGATCAGCTTGTCGGCGTGATGCATCTCCTCGATGGATTCGTCGTACTCATGCTTGCCCAGCGCGGCCAGCCCCCAGTTCTTGTACATGCGGGCATGCAGAAAGTACTGGTTGATGGCGGTGAGTTCCACCGCCAGGGCTTTGTTCAGATACTGGATGACTTTCTTGTCGCCTTTCATGGCACCTCCTGGTGTCCGGTTGGTTGAACATGCCTTCTACACGGGGGCCTGAAGGCAACAGTGGCGGAACGCGTTTACCGGAATTCTAGGCGCCGGGAAGGCCGGCGCAAGGCGCGGGCGAGCGGCTGCGTGGCACCGGGTCAGGCAGCCGCGAGGGCAGGGCAGTCCGCGGCTTCGCTGCGTATTTCGGCGACAGCCTCGCGCAGGATCTCGCTGGCGCAGCGGCCGCATTTGCCGCACTGGGTGGCGACCCCATGCTGGCGGCTTAATTCGCGCATGGTGCATACGCCTTCGGTACGCACAAGCCGGCGGATATCGGTGTCGGTGACGCTATGGCAAAGACAAACGTACATGATGAACCCCCAGCGCAGAATCGATTGCGCCAGAGCGTTATCGTATATAAATGGGAATGATTGTCAATAACTGTATTGGACTCGGTGGCGGCCCGATTGCGGCCGCCATGATACGTTCTGTCGCACCGTCGCTTGCCTCAGGCCGGGAAACCGTGTTCGAGGCGGCCGGCGCCTATCCCCAGCCGGCAGCGATCGCCAGATGGTAGGTGATGAACGAAGCCAGGTAGGCCAGTGCGAACAGGTATGCAGCCATCACGAGCGGCATCTTCCAGCCTCCGGTTTCGCGCTTGACCGTGGCGAGCGTGGCCAGACATTGCGGTGCGAAGACGAACCAGGCCAGCAGCGACAAGCCGGTGGCCAGGCTCCAGCTGTGGGCAATGAGCGGGGTGAGTGCGCCGGCGGTGTCGTCGCCGGTGGCCGACA
>JBLMYH010000253.1:0-7698 GCA_050258175.1 Hyphomicrobiaceae bacterium | reverse complement strand
ATCTGGCTGACCAGCGCATCGCACGCCGCAGCGTTGGTGACGTCGAGCATGGCGCCCATGCCGTCCGCATTGGCGGCGGCGAGCGCCTGCTCGATACCCGCGGCGCCTTCGGCACTCGTGGCGGTGCCGATGACGGTAGCGCCGTGGACTCCCAGATCCAGGGCGATGGCGCGCCCGATGCCGCGGCTCGCGCCCGTCACCAGGGCGATTCTCCCCTTCAGCAAATCCGACGCGCTCATCCTGCCTCGGCCAAGGCCCGATCCAGAGACGCGGCGTCCGCCAGCGCCGCACCCTGCAGGGTACTCTCGATGCGTTTCGTGAGCCCCGCCAGCACCTTGCCCGGTCCCGACTCGAATACGTGGGTCACGCCCTGCGCTGCCATGGCACGGATGATGTCGACCCAACGCACCGGTGAATCGGCCTGCCGCACCAGTGCATCCCTGATCGTCTCGGGATCTTCGTAGGAGGCGGCATCGACGTTATGCAAAACCGCTATCGCGGGCCGCCGCAGAGTGATGGTCGCCAACTTCTCCTTGAGGAGGTCCGCGGCCGGTTTCATCAGCGGACAATGGAACGGTGCACTCACCGCCAGCATCACGGCGCGTTTCGCGCCCTTGGCTTTGGCTACTTCCGTAGCCCGGACGACGGCCGCCGCGTGGCCCGCGATCACGATCTGCCCGGGTCCGTTGAAATTAACCGCTTCCACTACCTCGCCCTGTGCCGCTTCGAGGCAGGTCGTGCGAATCGATTCGTCGTCAAGACCGAGAATCGCCGCCATGGCACCGACGCCCTGCGGCACGGCTTCCTGCATCGCCTGCGCGCGAAACTGCACCAGCGGCACGGCATCCGCGAAATCCAGCGCGCCGGCGGCCACCAGGGCCGTGTATTCGCCCAGACTGTGGCCTGCCACCAGTGCCGGCCGGGGGCCGCCCCGGTCCAGCCAGGCTCGAAATACTGCGATCCCCGCTGTCAGCATCACCGGCTGGGTGTTGACGGTCTGGCTCAGCGCTTCCGCCGGGCCTTCCTCTACCAGTCGCCACAGGTCGCGTCCCAATGTGCTCGATGCTTCGTCGAAGGTGGCGCGAATGACGGGGGAGTCGCCGTAGGCGCGCATCATGCCAACCGACTGCGAACCCTGCCCGGGAAAGACGAGTGCGAGTTTCATAGTGAAATCGGATCAGAACCTGAGTAGAACCGCGCCCCAGGTGAAACCGCCGCCGACGCCCTCCAGCAGCAGATGCTGGCCGCGGCGGATGCGCCCGTCGCGCACCGCCACGTCTAATGCCAGCGGAATCGATGCGGCCGAGGTGTTGCCGTGATCGGCCACCGTCACGACCACCTTTTCCATCGGCAATCCCAGCTTCTTCGCCGTCGCCTGCAGGATGCGCACGTTGGCCTGGTGGGGAATCAGCCAGTCCACGGCAGCGGCGTCGAACTCGGATGCCGCCAGCACCTCGTTGGCCACTTCCGCCAGCACCTTGACCGCAAACTTGAATACCGCCTGCCCGTCCATCCGCAGCAGAGGCGAGCCGATCACCTGGCCACCGCTGACATGCCCCGGAACCGACAAGATGTCGACATAGCGGCCGTCGGCATGCAAAGCCGTCGCCAAGATGCCCGGCGCGTCGGCCGCTTCCACGATGACCGCGCCGGCTCCGTCGCCGAAAAGCACGCAGGTGGAGCGATCGTTCCAGTCCAGAATGCGGGAGAAGACTTCGGCGCCCACCACCAGGGCGCAGCGGTGGCTGCCGGAGCGTATGAACTTGTCGGCGATCGCGAGACCATAGACGAAACCGCTGCACACGGCCTGCACGTCGAATGCGGCACTGCCGTTGGTAATGCCGAGCTTTGCCTGAAGGATTGCGGCGGTCCCGGGGAAGACATAGTCGGGCGTGGACGTGGCGACAATGATCAAATCGATCTTGTCCGCAGCGATGCCGGCGTCGTTGATCGCGGCCCGGCTTGCTTCAAAAGCAAGATCGCTGGACGCCTGGTCTGCGGCGGCGAGATGACGTTTGCGTATTCCGGTGCGCTCGACGATCCATTCGTCCGAGGTATTGACGCCGCGCGCCACCAGATCCGTGTTGGTGACAGCCTGAGACGGCAGAAAGCTCCCGACCCCGGTGATGCGCGACCAGATCGTCATGCCGCGATCGCCTGGGCCACGCGGCTGCCGATGCGCTCGATGAGCTTGTTGCTCACCTCTTCCGCCGCGCGGTGGATTGCTTTCTCGAAGGCGTAGACGTCCGCCGAGCCGTGGCTCTTGACCACGATCCCCCTGAGGCCGAGCAGGCTGGCGCCGTTGTAGCGGCGCGGGTCGACGCGGCGCTTGAACGAATTCAGCGCCGGCATGGCGACCAGTGCTGCCAGCTTGGTAAGCAGGTTGCGACTGAACTCCTGGCGCAGGAAGGTGGCGAGCATCTGGGCCAAGCCCTCCGAGGTCTTGAGCGCCACATTGCCGACGAAGCCGTCGCACACCACCACGTCAGCCGCCCCCATGTAAATGCCGTCCCCCTCCACGTTGCCGACGAAGTTCAGGCCGCTCGCCCGCAGCAGTTCCCCGGCCTGCTTGACGATCTCGTTGCCCTTGATCTCTTCTTCGCCGATATTCAGCAGCCCTACCGTGGGGCGCTCCTTGTGCTCCAAGGCGGACACGAGCATGGCCCCCATGATGCCGAACTGCAGCAGGTGCTCGGGCATGCACTGCGCATTGGCGCCCAGGTCCAGCATGTAGGTCTCACCCTTCATGGTTGGCAGCGCGGTGGCGATGGCGGGCCGGTCGATACCCGGCAAGGTGCGCAGGACGATGATGGAGATTGCCATCAGGGCACCGGTGTTTCCGGCGGAGACCGCGGCCTGGGCCGTGCCGTCTTTCACCAGATCGATGGCCACCCGCATCGACGAATTGCGTTTGCCGCGCAACGCCGTGCGCGGCTTTTCGTCCATCGCAATCACCTCGGTCGCATGCTGGGCTCGCAGACGCTCGCCGAATTGCCCCTGATGGCGCCTGAGCGCCGTATCCACCACGTCGGGCAGGCCGACGAGGATCACCGCGGTGCCGGCATCATGCCGGAGGAATTCGAGGGCGGCGGCTACGGTGACGGACGGACCGTGATCGCCGCCCATACAGTCTATCGCTATGGTGACGTCCATTTACGTGCGCAGCCGCAGGCAGATACGGCGCCCGTTACGGCTATCTGCGCGCGGCCTATTCGCCCTTGGTCTTCAAAACCTTCTTGCCACGATAATAGCCGCTGGGGCTGACGTGGTGGCGAAGATGGACCTCACCTGTGGTCGGTTCCACGGCCAAAGGCGGATTGGCCAGAAAATCGTGTGCGCGATGCATGCCGCGCTTCGACGGGGACTTCTTGTTCTGCTGAACTGCCATGATGACTCCTGTGTGGTCCGTTTCAGCGGCCGCGTTTCAACGCGGCCAGCGCAGCGAAGGGCGACGGCTGGTCTTTGTCTTCCGTATGACGCGGTGGCATGGTGCAATCCACATGTCGCGGGGCCAGCGGCAGTGCCAGCAACACTTCCTGCTCGACCAACGCAACCAGATCCAATTGACGTTCGGCCCCGATCGCATCGAAGCCGTCGTCGGCCAGTTCATCGTCGGGCCAAGGCTGCCCCGCCTCGATCAGCCGGAAACGGCGCGCCAGGTTGACGGCGAAATCCATCGGTTCCAGGCAGCGCTGACAACGCAGGCCCAGCATCCCGCCGACTTCCAGATCCAAGAACAGGTCGCCGTTCGGTGCCACTTCCCCGCGGCCGGAGAAGCCTAGCATTCCTTGGGGCTTGTCTAACACGTCGGTCAGGCGCGGCAGCGAGGCGATTTCGATTTCGCCATCGATTGTCCCGCCCTCGCGGGCGCAGGCCACGCTGTCGATCACATAGCCTGGTCGCGGCATAAGGCGCGAATGTTATTATTTTCCTTCTTCGGTGTCAAAGAACGACCAGTGTTTACGGCCCTTCCCGAGCCTTGTCCCGCCTATGCCTGTATCGCATCGCTTGGTCCTCGCTTCCACGTCCCCCTATCGCCGCGAGTTGCTGCAGCGACTCCGCCTCCCGTTCGAGACCGCCGATCCAGGTGTCGAGGAGGCCGCTCTTCCGGGCGAGACGCCGGTCCGAACGGCAGAACGCTTGGCCCTGGACAAGGCGCGGGCGGTGGCGCCGGTCTATCCCGATGCGCTCATCATCGGTAGCGATCAGGTGGCCTACGCCGACGGGCGCGTGTTCGGAAAGCCCGGCACGCACGAGCGCGCCCGCGCCCAGCTGAGACTGCTGCGGGGCCGCAGCGTCATCTTCCACACCGCCCTGTGCCTGCTCAACAGCACAACGGATCGGGCGCAGGTGGAAGGCGTGGCGATCGAGGTGCGCTTCCGCTCCTTCGACGATGCCGAGATCGAGCGCTACCTCGACCGCGAGCCGGCGCTAAACTGCGCCGGCAGCGCCCGCTATGAGGGGCTGGGTATCAGTCTGATCGAGTACATTCGCGGCGACGATCCCAATGCCCTCATCGGACTCCCCCTCATCGCCTTGTGCCGCATGCTGAGGCGTGAGGGGGTCCTCCTTCCCTGAATGCGCCCCTGCAAACCTCACTATGGCGAGAGGTACGCTTTATCTGATCCCGGCGGGGTTGGGGGATACACCCTGGCGCGCCACGCTCCCGCTTCAAGTCCGGGACATCGCATGCCGTTTGGAATGCTTCATCGTCGAGAATGCCAAGAGCGCCAGGGCGGAGCTCAAGCGCCTCGGCTATCCGCGTCCGCTTCAGACGGTGGAAATGAGGGTACTACCCGAGACAGGCACGCCTGCGGACTTCGATGAACTGGTACAGCCGTTGTTGGCTGGAAGATCCGTGGGGCTTCTGGCCGAAGCCGGCTGTCCGGCCGTAGCCGATCCCGGTGCGGCGGTCGTCAGGCTCGCCCACCGGCAGGGAATTCGCGTGGTCCCGCTGGTCGGGCCGTCGTCCATCGTGCTGGCGCTCATGGCCTCCGGCTTGGAAGGTCAGCGCTTCGTTTTCCATGGCTACCTGCCGGTGCGCGACGACGCGCGACGCAAGGCGATCCTCGCCCTGGAGACTGAGTCGCGCCGCTGGCAGCAAACCCAGATTTTCATCGAGACGCCATACCGCAATGCGGTTCTGTTGCAGGGCCTGCTTCAGGTCTGCCAGCCTGCCACGCTGCTGTGCGTTGCCACGAATCTCACCCTGACGGATGAGGCCATCGCCACGCGCACCATCGCCCACTGGCGCAAGGCCGAGGCCCCCGAGATCGCCCGCCGCCCGACGGTATTTCTGCTCCTGGCCGAGTGAAATCAGTGCAGCCCGAGGCTTCCGAGCGCGCCGGCGAGGCTGTCCGCCACGTCGGCACCGAAGCGCCGCGCCAAGCGCTCTGCGAGGGTCTGCTTGACGGTGAAGTCCTTGACGTCTTCGGCCTTGATCACTTCCCGTGCGACATAACCAACGCTGCCGTAGGCGTCGGCGAGACCGAGTGCGACTGCCTGCTCGCCCGTCCACATCAGGCCGCTGAACAGATCGGGGTCATCCTTGAGGCGCTTGCCGCGCCCCTTGCGAACCACATCGATGAACTGCTTATGCACGTCTTCGAGCAGCAGCTTGGCGTGTTCGAGTTGCTTCGGTTGCTGAGGTGAAAACGGATCCAGAAAGCCTTTGTTCTCTCCAGCCGTCAGCAGCCGCCGCTCAACACCAAGCTTTTCCATGGTACCCGTGAATCCGAAACCGTCCATCAAGACACCGATGGACCCGACGATGCTTGCCTTGTCCACGTATATCTTGTCCGCCGCGGCGGCAACGTAATAACCCCCGGAAGCGCACATGTCCTCGACCACTGCGTAGAGCGGGATACTTGGGTACTTGGACCTCAGCCGCCGTATCTCGTCGTTGATCATGCCCGACTGTACCGGGCTGCCGCCGGGACTGTTGATGCGCAGAACGACCCCCTGGGTGGACTTGTCCTTGAACGCATTTTGCAGCGCCTCGCTGACGCGTTCGGCGCTGGCGTCACTCCGGGACGAGATCACGCCGTTCAGTTCCACCAGGGCCGTGTGCTTCTTGCCATCCGCCAGTTTCTCGGCGGAATCGCCCCAATCCACCAGCATTGCCAATGCCAGGGTCAGATAGGCGAAGCCGAGCAACTTGAAGAAGATGCCCCAGCGCCGCCGGCGCTTCTGTTCAGCCAGGGTTTCGAAAGCAAGGCGCTCCAGCACCTTGCGCTCCCAGTGGGTCTCGTTATCGGCCATGGCACTCTTATTTCAAGTAAATATTCCCGCCCTGTTCCAGGACGTCGACGGCTTCCAAGTATGCGCCGCGGCACGGGCCATGGACGCACCGGCCCGTGTTGGGTTCATAGGTCGCGCCGTGGGTGGCGCAGATCAAGTATAAGCCCGAATCGTCGAAGAACTCGCCCGGCATCCAATCCAGTTCCACCCCAACGTGGGCGCACCGATTGACAAAGGCATAGACACGGCCGCCGAAGCGCACCGCGAATGCGCCCATGCGCCCGTCGCCGCGGCCGACCTCGAAGCGGACTCCGGCCCCGCCCTCGATCAAGGCCTGGCTTTGACAGATCAGCCGTTGCTCCCCAGCCATGCGGCTAATTCTCCGAAATCATCGACGCAGCCCAGCGGTTGCTCTCCCAGCAAGTCGGTGCGGGAATGAGCGCCGAAAGCCACCGCCAGGGCCGAAACACCCGCGTTGCGGGCCATCTGAAGGTCATGGGTGGTATCACCAATCATGAGCGAACGCTCCGGAGCGACGGCGAGCGCATCCATGATCTCCAACAGCATGGCCGGGTGCGGCTTGGAAAAGCACTCGTCGGCACAGCGCGTCGCGTGAAACAATTGGGCCACCCCGCTCGCCGCCAGCGCCCGGTTCAGGCCGAGACGGCTCTTGCCGGTCGCCAAACCCAGCAGGCGGCCGTCGGTACGAAGGTCCGCGATGAGCTCACGGGCACCCGGAAACAGCCCCAATTCATGGTCATGGGACTGGTAGTGGAAGCGGTATCTCTCCGCTAACTTGCCATAGTCGCGGGGATCGAGCCGCGGCAGCGCGACCTGCAACGCGTCCCGCAGGCCAAGGCCGATGATGTGGCGCGCCCGATCTTCAGGCGGCGGCTCCAGTTCCAAGTCGCGGCACGCGGCGGCAATGGCCGCGACGATTGCGCCAGCCGAATCCAGCAGGGTTCCGTCCCAGTCAAAGACGATCAGGTCATACCGGCGCGCCATAGTCCCGCGGTTCGTTCTGTTCAATTCTGTTTGCGAAATCCCGCAGTTCGTCGGGCAAGGGTGCTTCGAGGAGCATTACCGCCTCGTTCAGCGGATGGGCAAGTTCGAGCCGGGCGGCGTGCAGGAACATCCGTTTGAGGCCGAGCCGGGCGAGTTCCCTGTTCAGCGAGAAGTCGCCGTACTTGTCGTCGCCGCATAAGGGAAAGCCGAGGTGTGCCAGATGCACCCGGATCTGATGGGTACGGCCGGTCTTGAGTTCCACCTCGAGCAGGCTGAAGTTGCTCCAGCGTGCGCGCAGCCGTACCACGCTGTGAGCCATCTTGCCCGTCTCGGACACGCTCACCCGCCGTTCGCCCTCCGCAGTCACGAACTTGTGCAACGGCAGCTTGATGTGGCGCACGGGATCCGGCCAGCGGCCCTTTACCAGCGTCAGATAAGTCTTCCGCACCGCTC
>JBLMYH010000252.1:0-9613 GCA_050258175.1 Hyphomicrobiaceae bacterium | reverse complement strand
CGAGCGCGGAAGTGGACGAGGTGACGGTGGCGAAGCCGATGCCGAACGCGAGGCTCAGCACCGACAGGCCGAAGAAGCTGGGCGCATAGGGCAGCAGTGCGATGCTCGCGGCGCCGATCAGCAGGCCGGGGATGATGACCTGCTTGCGGCCCACCCGGTCGGAGAGCCGCCCCATCAGCGGCTTGGCGAACACGATGCTGACGAGCTGCACGCCGAGGATGACGCCGATCTCCCACGCGGGGATGCCGAGCGACGCGGCGAACAGGGCGAGGAAGGCCTCGATCGCGCCGAACACCAGGTATTGCGCCGCCTCGACGAGGCTCACCAGCATGATGCCGCGGTCGCGCAGCACGCTGGTCAGGCTCGCCCAGAAACGCGGCAGATCCAGTGTCCTCGTCGACAGGGGCTTGTGGTCGCGCTGTGCCAAGGCGGCCCCGGCAGGGGCGAGCGGCTGGCGGCGTACCCCTTGCGGCTGCAGCAGCAGGCCTGCCGCCAGCGCCAGCACGCCGCTGATCGCGCAGGCGATATAGACGGCGTGGAAGCTGGCCAGCGAGATCAGGCTGCCGCCGAGAAACGGCGCGATGGAACGCCCGACGATGGTGACCGAGGAATAGGTGGAGAGCCGCGCCGCGCGGTCGGTCGTGTAGCGTTCGGCGATCGCCGCGTTCGCCACTGTGCCGAAAATTGCCGTGGCGAAGCCGTGATAGAAGCGCACCGCCATCAGCTGCGGGGCCGTGTGGACCATCAGATAGAGGAAGGGCGCGCTAGCAAACACGGCCAGCGACGCCAGCAGCAGGCGCCGCGCGCCCAGATAGTCGGACAGCGCACCGGCGGGATAGCTGACGAGGATGCCCGGAATCGTCGAGGCCATGACGATCCAGCCGATTTCCGCCGGCGTGGCGTGGAGCGCGTCGGCGAACAGCGGCAGGACCGGGGTTTTCGACAGCGTTGAACTCAGGATCGCCAGCCCGCCGACGAGGGCGATCAGGACGAAAAAGGACGGTCTGGAAGGTTTCATCAGGCGTTACGCTCAGAGTGCCGCAGTTCGGTGTTCCAGGAACTGTAGTGCCAAATCGGGCGGGGCTGGGAGTGCCAGGACCAGGAAGCCGTCGCACTCGAACACGGCCGAAGGCTCAACGGGATGACTCATTCCGGCCGGCGACGAAGCACCCAGTATTTGAGCAGCACCGCCGCCGCCAAAGCGCAGGCGGCGGAAAAGGCGAACGCCGCCTCGGCGGCCACGCCCTGCCACAGCCACCCGAATATCAGGGACGCGGGCAGCAGCATTGCCCCGGCGGTGAGATTGAACCAGCCGTAGGCGGTGCCCAACTGGTTCTGGGGGGCGAGGTCGGCCACCAGGGCTTTCTCCGTACCTTCCGTGGCGGCGAGGAACACGCCGTAGAAGGCGAACAGCGGCCACAGCAGCAGGGTGTGGAAGCCGTTCAGCCCCAGTGCGAGATAAGACAGGCCGTATACGGCCCAGCCGGCCAGGATCAGCCGCACCCGTCCCAGGCGGTCGGACAGGGCGGACAGGGGCGCGGACAGCAGCATCGCCACCCCGGAGGTCAGCGCCCACAGCAAGGGCACTTGGTAATCGGGCAGCCCCAGTTCCTTGGCTCGCAGCAGGAGGAACATGTTGGACGAATTGCCCAGGGTGAACAGGGCCAGCACCACGAGGTAGCGCCTGAAGGCGGGTGGAAAGCCTTGCAGCTTCCAGGAAAACGACGGACGCGTGGCCGCCGGAAAGGCGGGCGGCTCCTTGACGGCCAGTGCCAGCGCAACGGTCATCAGGCCCGGCACGACCGACCACAGGAAGACGTCGCGGATCGCCACCCCGCGCGCCAGGAGCCAGGCTGCCAGCAGCGGCCCGATCACCGCACCGGCGTTGTCCATGGCCCGGTGCAGGCCGAACGCGAGACCGCGGCGGGTTTCGTCCACCGCGCTGGCGAGCAGCGCGTCGCGCGGCGAGGTGCGCAGCCCTTTCCCGACCCGATCGGCAAAACGCAGGCCCAGTACCATCGGCCAGCTCGACGCCAGATAGAACAGCGGCCGCGACGACGCGGCAAGCCCGTAGCCCGCCGCCACCCAGCCCTTAGCGTGGCCGCGCCGGTCCATGAGCACGCCGGAGAACAGTTTCAGCAGGCTGGCGGTGGCTTCTGCAATTCCCTCGATCAGGCCCAGCGCACGCGGCCCGGCCATCAGCACCGAGGTCAGGAACAGTGGCACCAGGGGATAGACCAAATCGCTGGTGCTGTCGTTGAACAGGCTGACGAGGCCGAGGAGCCAGACGGTGCGGGGCAGGGCCAGGAGGTTTTTGAGCATGTGTTTTCAGCGGGTGGGTTGCTTGCCGGATTCAACCCTACCTCATCCTCGCCGAAGATCCTCCGATTCGTACACGTCTTCGTCGTGACCGACGGAACCACGGTCTCTTTCCTTCGAACAAGCGACCGCGCAGAATCGATGCCATCCACCTCACGGGGTTGTTGCATGCAGATGTTCTGCCTTCGACCGGACGCAGCGGCAGGGGATGCATTGCGACCCGCTGCACCTCCGGTCGCCCGCATGGCGGGTCGTTCAAAGTCCCGCAGGGGGACCTGCCGCATCATCGGGCGCGTCCCGCTGAGGGGGCAGGGGCAATGAACCCCGAACCATCCAGTCGCGCCGCGCAGGGAATGAAGTCGCCTGCCCGTGTCCCGCCGGCCCTGTTCGGCGCCTTCGACCGCCACAACTTCGGCGACCTGTTGTTCCCGCATCTGATGACGGCCCTGCTGCCGGGGCGGACGTTCGAGTTTGCCGGCCTGGTCGAGCGCGATCTGCAGGCTTTCGGCGGACACCGGGTGAGGGCGTTGGGTTCTTGGGGCGATGAACGGCCCGTCCAGCTGATCCACGTCGGCGGCGAACTGCTGACCTGCGATGCCTGGCAGGCCGCGGTCATGTTGCTCGACCCGGATGATGCCGCCGAAGCCATCGCGCGCTATGACGCCGACCCGGCGGCGGCCGCCGCGTGGGCCGCCCGCCAACTCGGCACCACGCGTGCCATGCCGTATGTGGTGGGGCGCGATGGGATCGCGGGTTCGGGACGGCTGATCTTCAATGCAGTGGGCGGCGTGGAATGGACGGGGGTACCGGCTTCCGCCCGCGAAGCGGTCAGGGCCGCCCTCGGGCAGGCGGACTGGGTCAGCGTGCGGGATCATCTGACGCAGGCTGCGCTGCATGCGGAAGGCCTCGATTTTCCGCTGTGCCCCGACCCGGCCGTGATGGTCGCGGACTGTTTTGGCGACGAGATCGGGAAACACCAGGGGCAGGGCGCGGTGAACGCCATGCGGGAGGCCTTCCCCTGGGGCTACCTGGCCGTCCAGTTCAGCGCCGACTTTGGTGACGACGCCACGCTGGACGCCTTGGCGCAGGGGCTGTCCCGGGTGGCTTGCGGGACCGGTCTGGGGCTGGTGTTCTATCGTGCCGGCGCGGCGCCCTGGCACGACGATATGGGGCTTTACGCAACCCTGCAGCAGCGGCTGCCGCGCGGAATGGCGCGCATTTTTCAGTCGCTGAACGTGTGGGACATCTGCGCGCTGATCGCCGCCAGCCGCGGCGCGGTCGGCAGCAGCCTGCACGGGCGGATCGTCGCGCTGGCGCATGGCTTGCCGCGGATCAGCCTGATCCCGCCGCAGCAGGGCGGACGTCCTCTCAAGACGACCGCCTTCGCCGAAACCTGGGAGCCGGATGCGATTCCCCGTAGCGTGGCGGTCGGCGCAATCGAGCGGGCGCTGATGCAGGCGCTGGCCGCGCCTGCGGACGTGCTGCGCGAGAACGCGGCCAGTCTGCGCGTGCGCTATCTGCACAGCCTGGCGCAATGGAGCGGCCTGCTGACGCCATGAATCAGGCCGGCCAGGCGGTCTTGCGTAATAATCGGGAACCTACAAGAAGACTGCCTCCCGCCATGCCGACTGTTCCCCTGTCTCCTGCCGACCTGCGCCTGACCATCGATCCCGCCACGCTCGGGTTCGTCGACACCTCCGAACTGGCGGATGAGGCCCTGCCGTGGATCGGTCAGGCGCGCGCCGAGGCGGCTGCCCGTTTCGGGCTTGGCATGGATCAGCCCAATTACAACCTGTTCGTGCTGGGCGAAGTCGGCAGCGGGCGCTCCTCGCTGCTCAGGCAGGCGATGGTCGAGGCGGCGGCCAAGCGGCGGGTGCCGCCGGACCTGTGCTATCTGCATAATTTCGATACCCCCGAGCGGCCGTTGGCATTGCGCCTGCCGGCCGGCGAAGGGCGGTTGCTGCGCCAGCTGCTGACGCAGGCGGTGAAGAACCTGCAGGCCGAGATCCCGCCACAGTTGGGCGGGCAGGACTACAAGACCGAGAGCGAGCGCATCGAGAAAGCCTGGAAGGACGACGTGGCGCGCCACTATGCCGAGTTGTCGGCGTTTGCCGAGGCGCGCAGCTTTTCGCTGCACCGCGAGGCCGGGCGCATGGTGTTCACCCTCGTCGGCAAGAAGGGGCAGGCGCTGACCGAGGACGAGGTGCTGGCACTGCCGAAGGCGCGTCGCGTGGCGGTGGAGCAGGCCGAGCAGGAACTGCGCGCCGAGATTGCCCGCTACATCGAGAAGACCCAGCCGCTGGAGCGCGCGATGAACGAGGCGCTGGCGGCGCTGCGGCGCCAGGTGGTGAAGCCGCTGGTCGAGCGCGAACTGCAGGCGATCCGCGCCGGACTGAAGAAGCAGATCAAGGATGCCGCCAAGCTCAATGCCTGGCTCGATGCGCTGGAACAGGACCTGTTCGGCAATCTTGAGCTGTTCAATGGCGGCGAGGAGGAGGAAGGCCGCGAGGAGGAACTGCATGCCGTTCTGGCGCGTTATCGCGTCAACCTCGTGGTGGACAACGGCGGCCTCGCCGGCGCGCCGGTGATCGTCGAGGACAACCCGCTGTTCCGCGCGCTTTTCGGCAGCATCGAATACCAGTCCGAGAACGACGTGCTGATGACCGACTTCTCGCGCGTTCGCGCCGGCAGCCTGCTGCGGGCGCACGGCGGCTTTCTGATGCTGCATCTGCGGGACGTGCTCGCCGACCCGCTGGTGTGGGAGAAGCTGCGGCGCTTTCTGCGCAGCGGGCGGCTGCAGATCGAGGAGCCGGGCGTGTCATTTTCGCCGATTGCGGCGGTGTCGCTGGTGCCGGAGGCGGTCGACGTCGAGGTCAAGATCGTCCTGATCGGCTCGCGCGACCAGTACTACGAGCTGCAGGAAGCTGCGCCGGAGTTCGCCCGTCATTTCCGTGCCAAGGTGGATTTCGCCGACAGCTTCGTGGCCGGCGCGGACACCCGTCGTGCCTCGTCGATCTTCGTTGCCCATGTCTGCCGTGACCATGGCCTGCCCCATTTCTCGGCCGCGGCGGTGGCGCGCCTGCTCGAGGAGTCGCACCGCGAGGCGGGCGACCAGTCGCGCGAAAGCGCCATCTTCGCCCGCGCCGAGGCGCTGGTGATGGAAAGCGCGGCGATCTGCCGTGCGCGCGGGCCGGGCCTGGTGACGGCGGCCGACATCGAGGCGGCGCTCGCGGCGCATACGGCGCGCCACGATTACCCCGAGCAGCGCCTGCGCGAGGAGATCGCCGAGGGCGACGTGCTGATCGACCTGCATGGTGAGCGGGCGGGCCAGGTCAACGGCCTCACCCAGATCGACCTCGGCGATTACCGCTTCGGCCTGCCGGTGCGGCTGTCGGCGCGCGTCTATGCCGGCGAGGATGGCCTCCTCAACATCGAGCGCGAGGTCGAGCTGTCCGGGCCGATCCACGACAAGGGCGTGTTCATCCTGCAGACCTATCTGGCGGCACTGTTCGCGCACCTGGCGCCGCTTTCCCTCAATGCGTCCCTCGCGTTCGAGCAGCAGTACCACGGTGTCGAGGGGGATTCCGCTTCGTGCGCCGAACTCTACGCGCTGCTGTCGGCGCTGTCGGGCCTGCCGCTCAAGCAGGGCATCGCCGTCACCGGCGCGGTCAACCAGCACGGCGAGGTGCTGCCGGTGGGCGGCATCAACGAAAAGATCGAGGGCTGGTTCAGCGTCTGCGAGGCGGCCGGCCTGGACGGCAGCCAGGGCGTGCTGATCCCCGCGCGCAACCGGCGCCATCTGATGCTGGCGCCGCGCGTGGTCGAGGCGGTCGCGAGCGGGCTGTTCCATATTCATACGGCAGAGCAGGTGACCGCGGGCATCGAGCTCTTGACCGGGGTGGAGGCGGGCGCAGCGAATGCGGCCGGGCATTTTCCTCACGACAGCGTACTGGGGCACGCCCAGGAGACCCTGCTGGCGTTCCGTCGCGCCTGCCAGATGCAGGAGCATACGCGGGCACCGCGCCGGCACTTTCGCGCGGGCGAGCGCCCGCAACGGCGCTAGCCGGCTGCAGCGAGGCAGCGGTGAACTATAGTGAGAAAAGGCTCAATTGTTCTGCAAGGAGATGATCATGAATGCACTGCATCGCATGGAACGCTTTCTCGACAAGCACATGATTCCGTTCGATATCGTGGCCCATCCACATACCCATACCAGCGCGGAAACGGCACGTGCGGCGGGGGTGCCGCCCAGCCGGGTGGTCAAGGGCGTGCTGCTGGATGGCGTCGGATGTCAGATGGTGGCGATGATTCCGGCGGACCAGGAAATCCATCTCGGCAAGCTCGGGCTGGATCATGGCATGGAGTTCAGCTTGGCTGACGAGGCCAGCGTGAGCCGCCTGTTCAGCGAATGCGAACCGGGGGTGGTGCCGGGCCTGCCGACGGCATGGGGAGTGGAGATGGTGTGGGACGACGATTTGATGGAACAGCCGGATGTCTATCTGGAAGGCGGCGACCACGAGCGCCTGCTGCATGTCGAAACTCGCTATCTGCGCAATATCTTTGGCGATTCGCCTCACTGCCACTTCAGCCAGCCGCGCATGCAGCACGTCGCCTGAGTTCGTCGGCATGCGGGCGGACTGTCGGGGCGGTTTCCGTGTCGGCCGCACGCGGGGATGCATGTTGCGGAAATCCGGCTTCGAGGCAGCGCATCCCCCCTGATTTTGCGCGCACGGGGGGCGAAATGGAAAAAGCGCTTGGACATCTTTATCTTCTGTGTTATCAATACGCCCATCTGTTGGATTCAAGCTTTAAATTGCGGTACCTCTGGTAAGCCTTTTTCCTTGAAATTCGATTGATGGAGCATGTCGCTCATTTTTTAGATAGATAGGAAACAAGATGGAAACGGGTACTGTTAAGTGGTTTAACGATGCAAAAGGTTTTGGCTTCATCACCCCGGATAACGGCGGCGAGGACCTCTTTGCACATTTCTCCGCAATCAACTCCAGCGGCTTCAAGTCCCTGCAGGAAAACCAGCGCGTCAGCTTCGAAGTGACCACTGGCCCCAAGGGCAAGCAAGCTTCGAACATCCAGGTCGTGTCGTAATCCTTACGACCTGATGTGAAAAAACCCCGGTTCGCCGGGGTTTTTTTATTTATACCCTCTGGGTATTTGTGCATTACGAGTGTGAACACCCATGGCGCTCAAAGCCACCATCTACAAAGCCGACCTGCAGATTGCCGACATGGACCGGCATGTCTACGGCGATCATGCGCTGACCATCGCGCGCCACCCTTCCGAGACCGACGAACGCATGATGGTTCGGGTCCTGGCCTATGCGCTGTATGCGCAGGACGGCATCGCGTTCACCAAGGGATTGTTCGACGTCGACGAGCCGGAGGTGTGGGTGAAGAACCTGGCCGGCGAAATCACGCTGTGGATCGACCTCGGCCAGCCCGACGAGGCGCGCATCCGCCGCGCGTGCAGCCGTGCCGAGCAGGTCCTGGTGCTGTGCTACAGCAGCAGTTGCGACGTGTGGTGGAAGCAGATCGCGAGCAAGCTCACGCGCTTTTCCAATCTGACCGTGCTGCAGCTGCCTGCCGAGACCAGCGAGGCGCTGGCGGAACTGGCCGAACGCAGCATGCGCCTGCAATGCATGGTGCAGGACGGCGAAATCTGGATCAACACCGATACGGCCAGCGTGCCGGTGAAGCTTATCCCCCTGCAGTCGGCAGCCTGAGCTGAGCGGTTGTCGACGCTTCAGCGTCTTTGCAACCACGTCTTTCGCGGGCGGAGGCTCATTTTGCCGGCGGACAGTTCTTGACGCACACTGTCTCGGTCACGCGCTGGCCGCCGCAGCCGACGAAACAGGTGTCATAAGCAGGCAGGCAGCCGCAGTCGGCCTTGCATTCAGATTTCTCCAGTTGTGCGCGCACGCCTTCGCGCGTCGGCATTTCCGGCTCGGGGTAGGGCGGCGGGTAATACGGGCCCCGCCACGGATCCCACCAGTAAGGCTGGAAGGGATAGCGGTTCATCCAGTCGAAGCGCATCTGCATTTCATACTGGCGCAAGGCCGCCGCATAGCGCTTCAGCTCAAGCTCATATTGTTGCAATGCTTCGAGGTAGCGCGGCTCCACCTGGGGGGCGAGCGCTTTCGCGCACGCCTGGTAGCGAGTCTGGCATGTGCTCTGGCATGCCGTTTTCCCCGCATCGCAGTTCTGCACGCAGGCGCGGCCCTGCGCGTCGTCTGGAGGAATCAGATGGACCGTCGTTTGGTATTGCGGCGTGGCGCAGCCCGCCAGGATGGAGAACAGCGTCACCGTCGCGAAGTAAAACGGCAGGGTGGGGGAACGCATGTTCGGCCCGCAAAAAACGATGCTTTGCTGAAGCATAGGATTTTTCGCGGGTTACGCCGGGCTGAGGAAGCGGCCTTCGAGTTCCTGCAAGTTGAGTTCCTGCAAGATCTGCTGCAGGCGTTCGCGCGCGTTGCGGCGTGGCGCGCCGGTGCGGGTGGCGATGATGAGCTCGTTCTTCAGCGAGTGCTCCCAGCCGACCAGTTCGGTGACCGTGACCTGGTAGCCGTGTGATTCCAACTGCAGGCAGCGCAGCACATTGGTGAGCTGGCTGCCGAACTCGCGGGTGTGGATCGGGTGGCGCCAGATTTCCGACAGCGGGGTTTTGCCGAAGGATTCGTTCTTGTGCTTGCGCAATACCGCCGCGACCTCGGCCTGGCAGCACGGTACCAGCACGATGTGGCGGGCCTGTTTGGCGAGCGCGAAGCGGATCGCGTCGTCGGTGGCCGTGTTGCAGGCATGCAGCGCGGTGACGATGTCGATGCGCGGCGGCAGGGACGCGGTGGTGATCGACTCCGCCACCGTCGCATTGAGAAACGACATGCGCTCGAACGCCAGCCGGGCCGCCAGCTCGCGCGACTTTGCCACCAGTTCGTCGCGTGTCTCGATGCCGAAGATGTGGCTGCCGGGGCGGTCTTTCAGGAACAGGTCGTACAGGATGAAGCCCAGGTACGACTTGCCGGCGCCATGATCGGCCAGAGTCAGCGTATCCTGCCGGCCCAGCACGTCGTCCAGCAGCGGTTCGATGAAATTGCAGAGGTGGTAGACCTGTTTGAGCTTGCGGCGGCTGTCCTGATTGAGCTTGCCGTCGCGCGTCAGGATGTGCAGTTCCTTCAGCAGTTCGACCGACTGGCCGGGACGCAACACCTCCGCCAGCGGATCGGTGTAGGCTGCGCGGGGCGCAGAGGAGGCAGGTGGGGCGGGCTTTTTCATGCTGTACCGAG
>JBLMYH010000251.1:0-11235 GCA_050258175.1 Hyphomicrobiaceae bacterium | reverse complement strand
GGCGGCAGCCGCAAAGCGTCAGCGGCGATTTCCATCTGCGTGTCGAGGTCGGCGCCGGCGGTGGCAAGAATCGCCTCGCATTTGGCCTGCTCCTCGGCCAGCCGGTCGAAGTCGGCGTCGGGTTCCGCGTAGGCAGCGTAGATTTCATCCAGCCGCGTCTTCGCCGCGACGATCTCGCCCAGTCCCGCCTCCACCGCCTGGCGCACCGTATGCGCCGGATCCAGCTGCGGCTCCTGCGGCAGGTAGCCGATGCGGATGCCCGGCATCGGGATGGCCTCGCCCTCGATGTCCTTGTCTACCCCCGCCATGATGCGGATCAGCGAGGACTTGCCGGAGCCGTTCAGGCCCAGCAGGCCGATCTTGGCGCCGGGAAAGAAGCTGAGGGAGATGTCCTTGAGAATCTGTCGCTTGGGCGGAACGATCTTGCCAACGCGGTTGAGGGAATAAACGTATTGCGCCATGAAAATAGAAGATCCAGATAACTTATTGGGGGGCGATGCCGGGACAGGCGTCGAACTCGCATTCGCGCGCCGGGTTGCGGCCGACGGAACGACCGTCGGAACAGAGCTTGACGTCTGCCGGACAGACGAGCGGAATGTCGGGCATCGGCGGCGGGGGCGGCCCTGCCGGGGAAGGCTTCCCGTCGCCTGCGACCGGCTGGACGGGGGCGCTGCCACACGCAGCCAGCATCAGCAGCAAGGTGGCTGATGCAAGCGCCTTGATCATGACAAATCCTTGTCGAGCATGGCTTTCAGCTTGGTGAAATCGAGGTCGCCCAGCTTCTCCTGGATGATGCGGCCGTCCTTGCCGATGATGAAGCTGGTGGGCGTGAGCTGGACGTTGCCGAAGGCGCGCGCATGCTCGCCGTTGACGTCGAGCGCCACCGGAAACGGCAACTGGCGCGTCTTCGCAAAATTGGCGACGTAGTTCGGGGGATCGTAGCTCATCGCCACCGCGACGATTTCGAAGCCGCGGCCCTTGTATTGATTGTAGGTTTCGATCAGGTCGGGCATTTCCTTGACACAGCCCGGGCAGGAGGTTGCCCAGAAATTGACCAGCACGATCTTGCCACGCAGTTCTTCGAGCGAAATAGTTTTGCCTTCCAGCGTGGTGAAGGTGGCCGCAGGCGCAGCGGGTTTTTCCATCAGGGCATAGAACAGGGCGCCGGCAATGGCGAGCACGGCCAGGACAATAAGCAGGGGTTTGGCGAGTTTCATACGGATTCCAGGGGGGTTAAACGTTCTGGTACGACCGCGCCAGTGCCACATAGTGCTGCGCGGAATAGCTGAAATAGGCAATTTCTTCGTTGCTGAGCCGGCGCACCAGCTTGGCGGGGCGCCCGAGATAGAGATGACCGGATTCGAGCACCTTGCCTTCCGGCACCAGCGAGCCCGCGCCCAGCAGCACGTGTTTCTGCACGACCGCACGGTCGAGAACGATTGACCCCATGCCGATCAGGCATTCGTCGTCGATGGTGCAGGCATGCAGGATCACCGTATGGCCCACCGTCACGCGTGCACCGATAACGAGTGGCCCGCCCGCAGGATTCGCCGGCGTCCTGTGCGACACGTGCAATACGCTTCCGTCCTGGATGTTGGTCGCCTCGCCGACCGTGATCGAATTGACGTCGCCGCGGATCACGGCGCCCGGCCACACCGAGGCGTCGAGGCCGAGGCTGACCTCGCCGATCACCGTGGCGCGCGGGTGCACCCAGGCGCCGGCACCGAGCACAGGGGCGACACCGTGATGCGGCGCAAGTCTGTCAGCGTAAACCTTGTCTCTCATGGGGTTGAAAATTGTGCCTTCGACCTGAAAGTATAATTCCCTTCCCTTTCCTTGTTGGTCGTCGCCATGAATACCCTGATGGGCATAAACCCCCTGCTCGATTTCTCCAGTCTGCCACGTTTTGCAGAATTCAAGCCCGAGTATGTCACGCCCGCGATCGACCAGCTGCTAGCAGACGCCCGCGCGGCCGTGGCGCGTGCGGAAGCGGCCGACACCCCGGCCGAGTGGGACGTCTTCGTCGTCCCGCTCGACGACGCGAACGAACGACTCGGCCGTGCATGGGGCCAGGTATCGCATCTGCATTCGGTGATGGACTCGCCCGAGCTGCGCGAGGTCTACAACGCCAACCTGCAGAAGATCACCGTGTATTACGCCGAACTAGGGCAGAACGAGGCGCTGTTCGCCAAGTTCAAGGCGTTGAAGGCGCGCCCCGATTTCGCCGCGCTGTCGGCCGCACGCAAGAAGATCGTCGAGAACGAGCTGCGCGACTTTCGCCTCGGTGGTGCCGAGTTGCCGGCCGACAAGAAGGCACGCTTCATGCAGGTGCAGGAGGAGTTGGCGCAGCTGTCGGCCAAGTTCGAGGAGAACCTGCTCGACGCCACCAACGAATTCGCGCTCTTCGTCGACGACGCGGCCGAACTGGCCGGCGTGCCGGACGACGTGCTGGCGATGATGCAGGCCGCGGCCGAGGCCGACGGCAAGACCGGCTTCAAGATCACCCTGCACATGCCGTCCTACCTGCCGGTGATGCAGTACGCCGACAACCGCGGCCTGCGCGAGCAGGTGTATCGCGCCTACGTCACCCGCGCCTCCGAATTCGGCAAGCCCGAGTTCGACAACACCCCGCTGATCGCGCGCATCCTCAGGCTGCGCCGCGAAGCCGCCGAACTGCTGGGCTTCAAAAGCTACGCCGAAGTGTCGCTGGCGGCCAAGATGGCCAATACGCCCGCCGAGGTGCTGAAATTTCTCGACGAACTCGGCGTCCGCGCCCGCCCCTATGCGGAACAAGACTACGCCGAACTGAAGGCCTTCGCCCGCGACGAGCTCGGCATCGCCGACCTGCAGGCCTGGGATACCACCTACGCGTCGGAAAAGCTGAGCGTGGCCCGCTACAGCTTCTCCGACCAGGAAGTGAAGCAGTATTTCCCCGAGCCACGCGTGCTGGCCGGCCTGTTCAAGCTGATCGAGACGCTCTACGGCCTGCATGTGCGCGAGGACAAGGCGCCCACGTGGCACCCGGACGTCAAGTTTTACACGCTCACCGACCACGCCGGCCAGCGCGTCGGCCAGTTCTACCTCGACCTCTATGCGCGCGCCTCCAAGCGGGGCGGCGCCTGGATGGACGACGTCATCACCCGCCGCAGGAAGGCTGACGGCATCCAGACCCCGGTGGCCTACCTGAACTGCAACTTTTCCGGGCCGGTGGGCGACAAGCCTGCGCTGTTCACCCACGACGAGGTCATCACCCTGTTCCACGAAACCGGACACGGCCTGCACCACCTGCTGACGCAGATCGAGGAGCTCGGCGTGTCCGGCATCAACGGCGTCGAGTGGGACGCCGTCGAACTGCCTTCCCAGTTCATGGAGAATTTCTGCTGGGAATGGGACGTGCTGAAGCACATGACCGCGCACGTCGACACCGGCGTGCCGCTGCCGCGCGCACTGTTCGACAGGATGCTGGCGGCGAAGAACTTCCAGTCCGGCCTGCAGACGCTGCGCCAGATCGAGTTTGCCAGTTTCGACATGCACTTGCACGACGACTTCGACCCCAACGGCCCGCGCACTGCGCAGGACCTGATCAACGACATCCGCAAGAAAGTCGCGGTCATCATCCCGCCCGCATGGAACCGCTTCCCCAACAACTTCTCACACATCTTCGCGGGGGGCTACGCGGCCGGCTACTACAGCTACAAGTGGGCGGAAGTGCTGTCGGCCGACGCCTATGCCCTGTTCGAGGACGAGGCCGAGGGCTACGGCGGCGTGCTGAACCCGGAAGTGGGCCACCGTTTCTGGAGCGAGATCCTCGCCCAGGGCGGCGCCCGCCCCGCGCTGGAATCGTTCATGGCCTTCCGCGGGCGCGAGCCGACCATCGACGCGTTGTTGCGGCATAACGGCATGGCATGAGCGCGGTTGGCCGCATACGACTCCACATGCAAGGGCCGCTGACGCCCGACAGGGCTTCGCTCCATGCCCCCAGGGCAGCGGGTAAAGCTCCGACCCGTTCTGTCCGTTAACCCGGGAGATTACGTCTCTCGGAGCACGGCATGAAAACAGGATCCCTCTTGATGGCCATTTGGCTGGCGGCAGCGAGCATGCCGCTTGCCGCGGCTCAGCTCTACCACTGGAAAGACGCACAAGGCCGCACGGTATACAGCGACCAGGCGCCACCGCCGGACATCCGCAACGCCCAGCAGAAGGCGTTCAAGGGTAGCGTCATCGAAGTCGGTGAATCCTACGCGGCCAGGACCGCGCGCGAAAATCACCCGGTCACCCTGTACACCAGCGCCTGTGGCCCACTCTGCGACCAGGCGCGGCAACTGCTCTCGCAACGCGGGGTCCCCTTCAACAGCAAGGATCTGCGAGCCAGCCCCGAAGCGCAGGCCGAACTGAAAAAACTCACCGGAGGCACGAACGTGCCGGTGCTTGTCGTTGGCAGCGACAAGATCGACGGCTTCGAGGCCGGGCAGTGGCAGGCCGCGCTGGATCGTGCGGGCTATCCGAAAGCAGCCCCGGCGGGCAGCAAACCGGCTGCAGCGGCAACGCCCAGTCCCTGACCGCGCGACAATCCGCCCCATACCGCCGCCCGAGCCCGCCGCGGCCCCGGTCGGCTGCCCTAATGGGCTTCCGATCCACTATGGGCTGAAGCCCATGTGGAATCGTATGCGCTACACTCCGCGGCATGAAAATCGCCGCCTGGAACGTCAACTCTCTCAAGGTCCGCCTGCCCCAACTGCTGGACTTTCTCTCCACCCGCCGACCCGACGCGGTGTGCCTGCAGGAAACCAAGCTCACCAACGACAATTTCCCGGTCTCCGAGCTTGAGGCGGCCGGTTACCGGGTCGTGTTTTCCGGCCAGAAAACCTATAACGGCGTCGCCATCCTCAGCCGCTCGGACGCCACCGACATCAGCGTCGGCATCCCCGGATTCGAGGACGAGCAGAAGCGCGTCATTGCCGCCACCGTCGACGGCGTGCGGCTGGTATGCGTGTATTGCCCCAACGGGCAGAGTCTCGATTCCGACAAATACCCCTACAAGCTCGCCTGGTTCGACGCGCTGGCTCGCTGGCTGCAGGACGAGCTGGTCCGCCACCCCAGGCTTGCGGTACTCGGTGATTACAACGTCGCACCGGAAGACCGCGACGTGCACGATCCCGAAGCCTGGAAAGACAGCGTACTGGTGTCGGATGCCGAGCGCGAGCGTTTCCGCGCGCTGCTGGCATTAGGCCTGAAGGACAGCTTCCGTCTGTTCGAGCAGCCTGAAAAAAGCTTCTCCTGGTGGGACTACCGGATGATGGGTTTCCGTCGCAATCACGGCCTGCGCATTGACCACATCCTGCTCTCGGCTCCGCTGGCGGCAGCCTGCACATCCAGCACCATCGACCGCGACATGCGCAAGCTGGAACGCCCCTCCGATCACGCGCCGGTGGTGGCGGAGATCAGCCTAGGCACCTGAGCGACGTACCCAATAACCCCCCAGGCCAGCCAAACCGTCCCGCTACGCGCGGTTTCGCCCCGTCTTCCCTTTGGGTTCGACCTATAATCCCCACAGCAACGGCGCAGACCGGAGCTTGGTATAAATTTTTAACTCTGGACGGAGATTGTGATCATGAAAAAAACGATACTGGCCGCTCTCGCGATGGGCTTGTTCAGCCTCCAGGCGTACGCCGCGGATACTGTCAAGATTGCCCTGACCGGCCCTTTTACCGGGGGCTCGGCGCCGATGGGTGTTTCCATGCGTGACGGCGCCAAACTGGCGATCGATGAAATCAACCGCACCGGTGGCATTCAGGTGGGCCCCACCAAAATGAAGATCGAGGTGATCGAGCGGGACGACGAAGGGAAGAACGAGCGCGGCGCCCTGATCGCCCAGGAGCTGTCTTCCATGGGCGACCTGTCGGGTGTCATCGGAACGGTGAATACCGGCGTCGTATTGGCGGGCGACAAGTATTACCAGGAAAAGGGCATCACCAAGATCATCACGCCGGCTGCGGGTTCCGCCTCCATGACCCAGTGGAGCAAGGCCGGGGTGAAGGATCTGTCCATCTTCCGCTTCTCCGCTGATGACGGCATTCAGGCGGCCATGGTGGTGGAGGCCGCCATCAACGACAAGGTCACCAAGGTGGCAATCTTTCATGACTCGACCAACTACGGGGTATCCGGTCGCGACGACCTCCTTGACCAGATCAAGAAGCAGGGCAACAAGCTTCAGGTGGTGGACACGGAAAAATTCAACATCGGCGACAAGGACATGACCGCACAGCTGCTGAAAGCCAAGTTCGCCGGCGCCCAGGCAATTCTGATCTGGGGCATCGGGCCTGAAATGGCCGCCGTTTCGAACGGCATGGCGAAGCTGGGGATGAAGATCCCCATGATCGGCGGCTGGACCCTCTCGATGTCCAACTACATCGACAACGCGGGCAAGAACGGCAACGGCGCCCAGATGCCGCAGACGTTCATCGAAGACCCCATCACGCCCAAGGCCAAGAGCTTTATCGACAGCTACCATAGGACCTATGGGGTAACACGCATTCCTTCCCCGATGTCCGCCGCCCAGGGCTACGACGCTGTCTACATCTTTGCAGCCGCCGTCAAGCAGGCAAAGAGCACGGATACCCACAAGATCAAGGACGCGCTGGAAGATCTTCGCGAGCCCGTGAAAGGCGTGATTGCCACCTGGAAGCACCCCTACTCGAAATGGGATCCCGCCAATGAACAGACCCATGAGGCGTTCCGCCGCGACCAAGTGGTAATGGGGATGGTCGAGGACGGCCGCGTGGTGTTCGCGCACAAGGCCGACCGTCAGCGCCTGATGAAGAACGCAGGCAAATAAGCGAGGGGGAGGGACTCTCCCTCCCCGGCTGTATTCAGCCAAGGCCACAATCCATATGTATACCCTCTTGATCGTTCAACTGGCCGTCAGCGGGGCGCTGATGGGCATGGTCTACGCCCTGGTCGCCTACGGCTTTCAGCTGACCTTTGCCACCAGCAAGAGCATCAATTTCGGCCAGGGCGAACTGGTGATGCTGTCTGCCCTGTTCAGCCTGACCCTCATCGATGCCGGCTGGCCCTATTGGCTGGTGGTGCTCGGAGGCATGCTGTTCGGCGCCGCGCTGGGCCTGTTCGTCGAACGGGCAGGGGTGCGGCTGGCGCTGGAACAGAAGAGCGAGGGCTGGATCCTTCTCACCATCATTCTCGGCCTGCTGGGTTTCTCTGCTGCAGAAAACATCTGGGGCCGCGACGACCGCCCCTTCCCCACCCCGCTTCCCACCGATCCGCTGCATTTCTTCGGGATCGACATCACGCCCCAGGAGTTGTCGGTGGCAGTTGGCGTGCTGACAGTGATGGGATTGGTGGAGCTGTTCAAGCGCAAGACCATGCTGGGCAAGGCATTCGAGGCGGTGTCCGCGGACCGTGATGCCGCCCAGCTGATGGGGATCTCGGCCACGCGCACGATTCAGCTTTCCTACGGACTGTCGGGCCTGGTGGCGGCGTTGGCGGGCATATTGGTCGCGCCGATCACGACGGTGGGCCCGACCATGGCGTCGGTGCTGATCCTCAAGGCCTTCTCGGTGGCCGTGGTGGCGGGGCTCGATTCCGGTTTTGGGATCGTGCTGATCGGCCTCTTCCTCGGCGCCCTGGAAAGCCTGACCAGTTTCTATCTCGGCAGCGGCTGGCGCGAGGCGCCCGGCCTGGTCCTGCTCATTCTTGCGCTGGCCGTGCGTCCCAACGGGGTGTTCGGCAAGGCGAGCATCCGGAAGGTGTGACTGACATGTGGAAACGCCTGTTGCTGATTCGTGGCGCCGAGCTGGCCGTCCTGGTGCTGCTTGCCGTCATTCCCCTGTTCGTGGACAACAGCTACGTCCTCGGTTTGCTGACCCTGCTGGCGATCTACGGGATCCTGCTGATCGGCCTTGATGTCACGGTGGGCTACCTCGGTCAGGTCAACCTGGCCCAGGCCGCCTTTCTCGGTCTGGGGGCATACGCTGCCGGCCTCAGCGTGGCCGATCTCGACTTCGGCATGCTGGCCGCGCTGGCGATGGCCCTCGCGGTGGGACTCGTTTTCGGCACCCTGCTGGCCTTCCCCGCGCTGCGCCTGGAAGGCCCGCAGTTCGCCCTGGCGACCCTGAGCTTCTCGGCCCTCAGTGCGACCACGCTGAACGAGTGGGAAGGACTGACCTCGGGCGCCCAGGGCCTGCAGGTAAGCCGGCCGCCCGTTCTGGGCATGACACTCGATGCGCCGGGCTTTTTCTGGCTCTGTCTGCTGTTGCTCGCCCTAGTCTGGATGGCCATGCGCAACCTGCTTTCGTCGCAGTGGGGCAGGGCTTTCGAGGCCCTGCGCGACAGCCCGATCGCCACCGATGCCATGGGGATCGGGACCTACCGCCACAAGGTGGCCGGCTTCGCCCTCGCTTCCGGCCTCGGCGGGCTGGCGGGTGGGCTGTATGCCTTCAACTTCCAGTATCTCCAGCCCCAGAGCTTCGGTTGGGACCTGATGGTAATCCTGCTCCTGGGCGTGGTCCTGGGCGGGCGCAAGAGCCTGTGGGGGGCATTGGTGGGCGCCACCCTGATCGCCTTGCTGCCCAACCTCCTTTCCAGCCGGGTCCTGTTCCAGGCCTTCTCGGCGTTCGGCCTGTTAGTCGCCCTCGTGGCGGGCGTGCGCGGCCTGCTGAAAAAAACCACCCGGCCGTTCCAGGCCCTGGCCCCCATCGTGGCCATGGGCATTCTCGTCGCAGGGAGCCTGGTCGTGGAGAACACCGAGGACTGGCGCAAGGCGATTTTCGCCCTGATGCTGTTTGCCGTGGTGGTGGGCCTGCCCGAGGGCCTGATGGGCTTCGCCGCGCAGTTCCTTGCCCGCCTGTTCCACATCGCCCCGCCTGCGTTGCCGGCGCCTGCAACCCTGGACGCCGTCCTGCCTAAGCGCGCGACGGACGGCAAGGCACTCCTGGAATTGCGTGGTCTGGAACGCTATTTCGGCGGCGTCAAGGCCGTGGACGGCGTCTCCATGACGGTGCGGACCGGGGAAATCCACGGTCTGATCGGCCCCAACGGCTCCGGGAAGAGCACTGCAGTGAACGTCATTTCCGGCCTGTACACCCCGACCGGGGGCAACATTCTGCTGCGCGGCAAAGCCCTGCCCGCAGGGAGCCTGTTCAAGGTGGCACGGACGGGCCTGGCGCGCACCTTCCAGAATCTGCAGTTGTTCGGCGAAGTGAGTGCGCTGGACAACGTCATGGTCGCGCTCAAGGACGTTTACCGCAGTCCCCTGCCTCTGGTTATGCTGGGGCTGGCCAGCGCGGAGGAACGCCGCGCCAGCGCCGCTGCTCTGGCCCTGCTGAAGCTGGTGGGCCTCGAAGAACAGGCACGCACCCGGGCCAAGGACCTGACCTATGGCGACCAGCGTTTCCTGGAAATCGCCCGCGCGCTGGCGCGCAAACCCGAGTTGCTGATCCTGGACGAACCGGCCGCTGGCCTGGCCCATCCCGACGTGAACAGGTTGATGGAAATCATCAAGCGCATCCACGAACGGGGCATCAGCATCATCCTGATCGAGCATCACATGGACGTGATCAGCGAATTGTGCGGCGTGGTGACGGTGCTGGACGGCGGCAAGATCATCGCAGCCGGAACGGCGGAACAGGTCAAGCGTGATCCCAAGGTAATCGAGGCCTATCTGGGACTGACCGACAAACAGGCAGACGCCGCCGCGCCTGCCGCAGCGGGATGAACGGAAGGATGAGGCTGTGCTGACGGTCGAAAATCTGCATGCGGGATACGGGACGAGCGAGGTGCTCGTGGGCGTGTCCCTGGAAGTGAAAGCGGGCGCGGTCGTGGCCCTGATCGGGGCGAACGGGGCGGGAAAGACCACCACCATGCGGGCCATTTCCGGGATGGTCAGGCCGAACCGGGGGCGTGTGCTGCTGGACGGCAAGCCGGTCCAGGACCTCGATGCCGCCCGTATCGCCCGCCTCGGCCTGGCCCACTCGCCGGAGGGAAGGAAGGTGTTCGGCCCGCTGACGGTGGAGGACAACCTGCTGCTGGGTGCCTATGGCCACCTGCCCCGGTTTTTCGGTTTTCGCGCCCGCGCCGCCGCCGACCTGAAGGGGATCTACGAGCTGTTCCCCCGCCTGGAGGAGCGGCGCATGCAGGCGGCCGGCACCTTGTCGGGCGGCGAGCAGCAGATGCTCGCCATCGGCCGCGCCCTGATGTCCAAACCCAAGGTCATGCTGCTGGACGAGCCTTCCATGGGCCTCGCACCCATCATCGTGCAGGAGGTGTTCAACACGATCCGCCGCCTCAAGGAAACCGGCATCACCCTACTGCTGGTGGAGCAGTTCGCCAAGAGCGCCCTGGAAGTCGCGGATTACGCCTATGTGATGGAGCGGGGCCGCATCGCCATCGAGGGGACCCCCGCCCATCTGCGCGAGGACGAGCGGGTACTCGCCGCCTATCTGGGCTGATGTCGGTTCCCGCGCGCCAGTAGCGCGCCCGGCCACAGTCAGTATTGCACCACCATCGGATCGAGGCTGCGCCACAGATACCAGGTGGCGACGGTGCGCCAGGGTGCGTGGCGCTCGCCAAGCTGGCGCAGCGCCTGGAGGGTGGGCCGTTCGTTGTTCAGGTAATGGCGCGCAACGGCCTTCTGCAGGCCGATGTCGTCGACCGGCCAGACATCGGGACGCCGCAGGCCGAAGATCAGGAACATTTCGGCCGTCCAGCGCCCGATGCCGCGCACGTCGGTCAGCTCGGCGATCACGGCGTCGTCGTCCATCCGCCCCCAGCGCGCCGGCTCGACGCGCCCGTCGACGAAGTGCCCGGCGAGGTCGCGCAGATATTCGGCCTTGCGGCGCGACAGCCCGCAGGCCGCCAGTGCCTCGAGCTCCAGCGTGACGATGTGCTCGGGCGTCACCGCTTGCGCGAATTCGGCAAAGCGCGCCCACACGCTGTCGGCGGCCTTGACCGAGATCTGCTGGCCCACGATGGCGCGCGCCAGGGTCTGGAAGGGATCACCGCGATCGGCGAGGATGGCATCGGGATAGCGCGCGATGAGCGCGGCCATGACGGGGTCGGCGGCGGCGAGTTCGGCACAGGCAATCGGCCAGTACGCGGGGGCTTTCACAGCAGGATGATGTCGTACTGTTCCTGCGGGTAGGTGGTCTCGACCTGCAGCGAAACCGGCTTGCCGATGAAGTCGATGAGCTGGGCGAGGCTGCCCGACTCCTCGTCGAGGAA
>JBLMYH010000250.1:0-6272 GCA_050258175.1 Hyphomicrobiaceae bacterium | reverse complement strand
GAAGGTCGGGATGATCTGCGAGATGATGCCGAACGCCGGCAGGATCAGGATGTACACCTCGGGATGTCCGAAGAACCAGAAGATGTGCTGGAACATCACCGGATCGCCGCCCCCGGCCGCGTTGAAGAAATGCGTGCCGAAATTGCGGTCGGTCAGGAGCATGGTCACCGCGCCTGCCAGCACCGGCATGACGGCAATCAGCAGATAAGCGGTAATCAGCCAAGTCCAGCAGAAAAGCGGCATCTTCATCAACGTGAGGCCCGGCGCGCGCATGTTGAGGATGGTGGTGATGATGTTGATCGAGCCCATGATCGACGACAGGCCCATGATGTGGATGGCCAGAATCGTCAGGTCATAGGACACCCCTCCCTGGATGAAGAGCGGCGGATACATCGTCCAGCCGCCCGCCACCGCACCGCCCGGCAGCCAGAACGAACCCAGCAGCATGGTGCCAGCCACCGGCAGGAGCCAGAAACTCCAGTTGTTCATGCGCGGGAACGCCATGTCGGGGGCGCCCAGCATCAGCGGGATCTGCCAGTTCGCAAACCCGGTGAAGGCCGGCATGATGGCGCCGAAAATCATGATCAGACCATGCATCGTGGTGAGCTGATTGAAGAAATCCGGGCGCATCAGCTGGAGGCCTGGATGGAACAGTTCGGAACGGATCAGGAGTGCCAGGGTGCCCGCAGAAAACAGCATGATCAGCGCGAACCACAGATACATCGTGCCGATGTCCTTGTGGTTGGTCGTGGTCAACCAGCGCATGATTCCGGTGGGATGCGCATGGTGTCCCTGATCGGCGTGGGCGTGGGCTGCGTCAGACATGACTGTGCTCTCCTTTCGGTTATTCACTGCGCGGCGGGCGCGGCTGCTTCGACCGCCGCCCCGCGTGCGGCTGCGATGTCCGCGGGCTGCGCCGCGTCACCCATCTTGTTGTTCCAGGCATTGCGCTCATACGTCACCACCTCGGCAATCTCCGCATCGGACAGGCGGTCGGCAAACCCGACCATGGCGGTTCCGGGGCGGCCGCCGTGCAACACGATCTTGATATGCGCCGCGATCGGTCCGGTGGCGACCTTCGAACCATTCAACGCGGGGAATGCGCCCGGGAGGCCCATACCGTTCGCCTGGTGACAGGAGGCACAGTTGGCCTGATAGACCTTCTCGCCGCGCTCTACCAGTTCCTTGGTCTCAAAGGTCTTCCCATCGTCGGCGGCCGCGGCCCGGGCCGCGCCTTTCATCTTTGCCACCCAGGCCTTGTAGTCCTCCTCCGAGACCACCTTGACCACAATCGGCATGAAGCCATGGTCCTTGCCGCACAACTCGGCACACTGGCCGCGGTAGGTCCCGATCTTGTCGGCCTTGAACCAGCTGTCGCGGATGAAGCCAGGAATTCCGTCCTGCTTGACGCCAAATGATGGGACCCACCAGGAATGGATCACGTCGTTGGCGGTGACCAGCAGACGCACCCGTTTTCCAACCGGCACCACCATCGGTTGGTCCACTTCGAGCAGATAATGCGCGTCTTTTGCCGCCATACCGTCGATCTGTTCGCGCGGGGTGGCAAGGGTGCTGTAGAAGTGGACGCCATCGTTGAGGTAGTCGTATCCCCACTTCCATTGGTAGCCAGTGATCTTGACGGTCATGTCGGGATTCGACGTGTCCTTCATCTCGATCACCACCTTGGCGGCCGGATAGGCCATGCCAACGAGGATGACAAAGGGAATCACGGTCCAGATGATTTCAACCGTGGTGTTTTCGTGAAAATGCGCGGCCTTGTGCCCGACCGACTTGCGATGCTTGAGCAGCGAATAGAACATCGCACCGAATACGACGATGAAAATTCCCGTGCACACCAGCATGATGAGATTGTGCAGATGGAACACATCCCGCGCCACCTGAGTCACTGGTGCCTGCAGGTTGTATGCATAGTCCGCCAGCGCTGACTGACTGACCGCCCACGCCGCCCCTGTCACTCCCGCCCGTTGCCACATGCTTTTCATCGCGTCCCCGTCCTCTCGGCTTTGTTATGGGTAGTCGTTGCGGCGCTTGTATCGTTATGCCTGCAACCTGCTGCGCAACGTCGCGGCCAGTTGTAGCCGCCCCTCGTCACTCAGGTACTGTCCGACTTTCGTTTCGCGTCCGTGAGAACTCAGGCTGAGACTGCAATTTCTGCCTGGCGCCGTGCATATGCACACCACGCGCGCCCACTGGCGATTCATTTCGCGGCGCTCGCCGCGTGTGCCAGCATGCCATTCCAGCACCACCGCATCCCCGTCGATCGTGAGCAATTCGTAGTCCCCCTCCCGGCTGCGCAAGACCCTCAATGTCCACACCAGAACGCCGATCTCCAGTCCGGCAAAGGGGAGCATCAGCCAGTATCCCAGCAGCGCAAAGCCGCTTGCCGTTGCAAGACACGCCGCCGCCAAACTTCCGAGCACGAACCGTTGCTGGCTGTGCGTCAATGAATGGTTAGGGCGGGATTGGAATACAAACGCGCCTGCTGACACACCTTCACAGCCTGTCGAATTCGCCTGTTCCATATGGGGGAACCGAGGAAACCGCGTGCGGCATCATGTCGCAGACAGTAACACGACGCCACTTGCCTGAACAAGCAGCAGCGCCGCATTAACTTATTGATTTGCTTATAGAATATCTTTATTGAAGACTATTCTAAGATACTAATCCTTCCGGCAGCGTCAGCCATTGCTGCGCTACTTGGGGCGAAATCTCCCCATGCAGAAAGTCCTGCACCCCCAGGCACGGGCCAGGCAGGCGCGCACGCAAGGCAACGATATTTTGGTCAGCCACAGGCATGGCCGGCTCAAGATGATTTCCTACCCAGCCGGCCCACGGCTGGCGCCGACGAGCAATCGATTCAGCCGTCAGCAGCGCATGATTGAGGCACCCCAGCCGCAGCCCGACCACCAGCACGACAGGCAGGCCGAGACGCAGGGCCAGATCCGCCATGTCCTCGTGTTCATTAAGCGGAACCCGCCAGCCACCTGCGCCTTCCACCACCACCACATCGGCCGCGGCGGCGAGGCGGGCATACGCCGCCGCGATCACGTCCAGTTCGATCCGCTCGCCGGTCAACTCCGCAGCGATATGCGGCGCGATCGGTTCTGCAAGGGCATAGGGATTCACATCGCGCACGTCGGCATCGACATTGGCCGCCTGCAATAGCGCCACCACGTCCTCGTTCAGTTCACCCGGCACATTGCCGGCCGATACCGGCTTCATCGCCGCCACACGCAGGCCTCGCGCGCGCAGATTCCGGATCAACGCCACCGCGACGCGCGTCTTGCCGACGCCGGTATCGGTCCCGGTAACGAACAGCCCGCGCGCAGTCATGCCAGCCCCAGTCTGCGGCGACGTTCGCCGATGTTGAACTGGATTACCTGCCGCCCGTCCTCGCGCTGCATCTTGTCGCCTGCCCACGCGTGGCCGTAGATCACTTCAAACGTGGCCGGCAGGCGGCCTTCCAGGCGCTGCGTTTCATAGGCCTGTTCGAGCCGGGTCCACGCCGCCTTCCCAAGCAGGCCCCGCCGCCGGGCAGACGCCGCGTTGTGCGCGCCGATTCCCTTGAGGTCGCGCATCAGGGTCTTGAGGTCGGCATAGGTCAGCGTCAGCATGTCCATTTCCATGACCGGGCTGGCGAAGCCGGCATGAATCAGCATATCGCCGATGTCATGCAGGTCGACGAACCGATTCACATGCGGTGCGCTGTCGATGGCCGAAAAGGCCGTACGCAGTTCCTTCAGCGTGTCGGGCCCGAACGTGGCGAAGATCAGCAATCCGCCCGGCGCCAGCACCCGGTGGAAGCCTTTTAGCGTCGCTTCGAGATCGTGTGCCCACTGCAGCGCCAGGCTGGACCAGACGAGGTTGACGCTGTTGGCCGCGAGCGGAAGGCGCCCCATGTCCGCGCACACCAGGTGTGCTGCCTGTGGCGACGCTGACGACAGACGCGACAGAACGCGCGCCGCCCACGTCGGTTGCGGCAGACGCGCACGGGCCGCATTCAGCATGGCTGGCGCGATGTCGAGCGCGCAGAGTTCGGCGACCGGATAGCGGGTGCGCAGGTGCCCCAGGCCGTAGCCCGTGCCGGTACCGACGTCGAGCACGCGCCCAGGCTGCAGCGTCATGAAATCAAGGCGCTCCAGCAGCCGGTCGCACACCTCGCGCTGCAATACCGCGTGCGCGTCATAGCTGGCGGCGGCGTGGTCGAACGCCCGCCGGACTTCGGCGAAGTCGAGCTCGGGCTCATCCATGTACAAACCGTCCGATTGCAGCGGCCACCTCCGCGCCATGCGATAGATGCGGCGCGTGGGCGGCATGAGAAAACTCGCTGTGCACCGCGTTGGGCAATGTCGCGGCGAGCCAGGCACCCGCAGCCGCCGGGGTGAGCGTATCGAGCGCACCGTGCAACACCAGGGCCGGCTGCGTCAGCCTCGCCAGCTGATCGCGCAGATCAGTGTCGCGCAACATCGCCAACCCGGCCACCAGCGCCTCCCTGTCTGCCGCGGGCGCTGCCAGCAGCGTCTGCCGCAACTGCTGCAGCAAGATTTTCTGCCCCGGCATGCCGCGCGTCTGCAGGCTGAGAAAACGCAGCAGCGTCGCCTGCGGATCCGCCAGCAGCGCCGCGCCAAAATCCTGCAGATCGGTGACGCCCAGACCGTGTTCCCAATCCTCCGCCAAGACGAACCGAGGCGTGGACGCCAGCAGGACGAGACGTGCGATCTTGCGCGGATGATCCAGCGCCGCCCGCATCGCCACCTGCCCGCCAAGCGACCAGCCGAGCAACGTGGCGTTGCCCGGCAGCTGCTGCGCCAGATCGTCTGCCCAGCTCTGCAGACTGTTGTCCGCCAAGGCGGCGCGCCCGCCATGCCCCGGCAGGTCGAGGGCCCGCACCTCGAAAGCGTCAGCCAGCAATGCGGCCAGCGTGTCGAATACGCGCGCGTTCATGCCCCAGCCGTGCACCAGCACGATTACGGGTTTAGCCGGCGGCATGCAGGGCCTCAATCAGGCGTGCGACATCGTCCGCGTCATGCGCGGCGGAGAGGGTGATGCGCAAACGCGCCGTGCCCGCCGGCACCGTCGGCGTGCGGATGGCCGGCACCAGCAGGCCGCGCTGCAACAGAGTTTGCGACAGCCGCACCGCATCGGCGTTTGCGCCAATCACCAGCGGCTGGATCGGCGTAGGCGAAGCCATCAGCTTGCCGCGGTTGAGCCCGGCCAACCCTTGACGTAGCTGCTCGACATGGCGGCGCAGCCGCTCGCGCCGTGCAGCGCCCGCCTCGATCTGGCGCAGGCTCTCCAGCAGGGACGCCGCCAGGAGCGGGGGCGAGGCGGTCGTATAGATATAGGGGCGCGCCTTCTGGATCAGCCAGTCGGTCACGCTTGCATGCGCCGCCACTGCGCCCCCCGACACACCCGCGGCCTTGCCCAGCGTCGCGAGATAGATCACGCGATCACTCGCGCGCGCGCGGTCAGTCAAACCGCCGCGACCGTCATTCAGCACGCCGAAGCCGTGAGCGTCGTCGAGATACAGCCAGGCGTCAAACCGTTCGGCCAGATCGAGCAAGGCATCGACCGGCGCGATGTCGCCGTCCATGCTGAACACCAGGTCGGAGGCGATGACTTTGTCCTGTGCCTTGCTTGCCGCCAGTTGCGATTCAAGCTGCGCCAGCTCGTTGTGGCGGTAGCGCGTGAAACGCGCGCCGGAGAGCTGCGCGGCATCGACCAGCGAGGCGTGATTGAGCTTGTCGGCGAACACCTCGCCATGGCGCCCGACCAGAGCGGTAAGCACCCCAAGGTTCGCCATGTAGCCAGTGGAAAACAAGAGTGCCCCCTGCTTGCCAACAAAGCGCGCGAAGGCGGCCTCGAACTCGTGATGGAACCGGTGGTGGCCGGAAATGAGATGCGCCGCACCTGCGCCAACACCGCATTGGTCGAGCGCGGCGTGCGCCGCGGCGACCAGCGCCGGATCGGCGGCAAGCCCGAGATAGTCATTGCTGCAGAAGGAAACGACGCGCTGGCCGTTGATCGTGACGTGAGCACCTTGCGCGCCCTCAAGCAGCAGGCGCCGGCGTTCGAGGTGATCGGCCTTCAGCGCCGCCAGCCCGTTCTGCAGGCGGGTCAGCGCAGCGAAGCTCACAACGCGGTCAGGCCCAGGCTGTCAAACAGGCGCTGGTCGCGCTCCCACTCCGGGTTGCCGGTGGTGAGCAGCTTTTCGCCGTAGAAGATCGAGTTGGCACCGGCTAGGAAGCACA
>JBLMYH010000249.1:0-4339 GCA_050258175.1 Hyphomicrobiaceae bacterium | reverse complement strand
GCCCGCACGGCACGTGGCGTTCGAGCGAGAACTCGTAGAACAGGGCGTCCTGCCCGTTCCGACGTTCCCCCATCATCGACTATCCCCCGGTCCCCGACCGAATTGAATCACCGCCGACTTGGCCCGGCAACTCCAGACTTTTTCAACACAATCAGTTCGGCAAACCGACCTTCGCCAGACCGAGCCGCACCTATCGGGTAGCCGATAGCGGGTCCGCGCTCGAACACCGGTCAAAGTCTTGCTCAAACGCGGCACACAAAGATTGGCCCGCAGGTACGTGTCAGGGCTCGTCGTTTACCTGGCAAGCCGGTCGCATAGTCATCGGCTGTTGGCCGAAGGGTCACCCCGGTGCGAGCCGGTAACCGAGAAAACCGCCCAGCGCGGGCGGCAGGTCGAGCCATCGCGCCAGCATATCTGTCGCGATCGAGACGAGCAGCAAACCCGCCACCGCCGTGAAAGCGCCGACGATGACGGCAGGGTTCATCACCTCGTGCTCGCGATTGATCCATTGTGACAAGCCCAATCGAAAGACGAGAGAGAGCTGGAGGATTGGCGTCACGACGATCAGGGGAGCCGCAGCCAGAGAAGCGTAGACGAAGGCCTGGGAGATCGCCACCGTCACCGCACCCGCCAGAAACCATGGCAGGTTTTCGCGGCTGGTGCCCCTAATGTCGGCAAATGCGCCAGACTTGAGGAGGACCAGCGCAAAGCAGAGCGTCGCCGCTGCGTAGGCGATGCAACCGCCGGCCGCCGTGCCGATGCCGGGCGCGGCGAGGAACGCCTCACGCGCCATCAGCGGCGAGGTGCCGTAGCCGAGCGCCGCGCCGAGCGCGAACACGGAACCGGAGACGATATGGGGCCGGAACGTCGGCGGGGCGTTCGGCCTCGGCGGTTGCCTCCCGCCGCCCGCGTTGCGCTGGGTGACGAACGAGCCGGCGATCATCAAGACGGAGCCGATCGCCTGCAGCACGGTGAAGATCTCGTGCAGCGTCAGAACCGCCCACACCATCGCGACGACAATTTGAAGCTGTACGACCGGCGCGGAGAGGTTCACTCCCATCAGCTGGTTAGACTTGTAGTTGCAATAGCGGCCAAATACGAAATGCACGATCCCTTGGCCGACCAGCCACGCGATTGCCACGGTCGGGAACATCGCCAGTTGGCCCAGCTCGCCGAAGGCGGTGGCGATGATCAGAAAGGTGAGCCCGCCGAACGGGATGGTCAGCGCCATCCCTTGCAGCACGCTGCCCGTAACCACACCCCGGCGCATTGCCACGTTGTTCAGCGCGAAGGTGAACGCGCCCAGAGCGGCGTAAAGGATACCGAGCAAGGGACGTTTACCCCCGGAACCACCTGTCATGGCGGCATCCGCCATTTTTGAGCGACCACGCTGCGCGTGGCAACTAACTGTACGCGCCTAGGCACGCAGCTGCTGCTGCCCGGATGCGCTAAAACGCTCCGGCCATCTCGTGCTGCGTGCGCGGTCTCAAGGGACAGGGGCGTCTGGCAGGTTGCTAGACCGTCGCGATGCCTCCGGCGCCTCCAATCGCGAACGGCTCCTTGGGGGTAACTTCGGGCCCCCTGACCCGACTACGGTCGATCTCGACATTGGACGCACAAGCGGTCATCGAGGGCGTGTTGCGGGATTTGACGCTAGGCGCCGAAACCGGCCGTTCGTCAGGCGACCGGAACCGATGGGACCCGCGGCAGCAGTAATTTCCGTCGGCTATGCTGGTCGAGCGCAGCGACAAGGACCTACTCCTCGCCACCGGAAATTTCACCCCCGATGCGAAGCGCGAGGCCACACGCGACGGAGCGCCTGCCATCGACCTTATCGACGGCGATCAGCTCTGCGACTTGCTCAAGCACCGGAAGCTCGGGGTGCGGACTGAGATGGTCGAGAAGATGACAGTGGAACAGGAGTGGTTTGATACGCTGTGCTGTCAGGTCCGGCGGCTAAGCGATCCTCGCGGAGGCAGAACCTTTCTCCTGCGCTTCCGTTCTCTATGCGGAATCCCGAACGGAGATCGCAATGTCCAAGATCACTCTCGCCATTGCAACGGTCCTGGCCCTGGCAATGGCGGCTCCTGCGGCCAATGCAAAGGGGTGCATCAAGGGGGCGGTTGTCGGCGGAGCAGCGGGGCACTACGTCGGCCACGGCCACGGTCTGCTCGGCGCAGCAGCAGGCTGCCTTATCGGCCGGCACCACGCCAACAAGCAAGCCCGTGAGCAGCAGCCCCAGAGCACGACAACTGGCTACGGGTCTTCGAACCGCTAACCGGCCCGCCAGCCCCACGTGAAAGAGGCCCGAAAACTCCGGGCCTCTACCGCAAGCATCAGTGAAGACTGGGAGAGCATGCGGGTGGCTGCTGACTAAGCAACCCGGACGACGCCGGGTGCGAGAGCCCCGGCGCCGGCAGCACTGGCCGAGTCAATGCGATTGCTGCCGGAGGAACTGGTCGGCAGGCCCTCCCGTTCCCCTACGACCAGCTTGCTTGGTCGCCCACTGCTAAAGGAACAAGTTTCCATGACAAAAATCGCAGTCATCGCCGCTGCCGCCATGCTGGCCGGCAGTGGGGTCGCAGCAGCTCAAACGTCGACCACTTCTCCCAGCAGCACCACCACCACCGGCAAATGCTGGGACAGCGCGACCAACACGGTGCGCAATCAGACGACGACTACAACGCCGGGCAGCACTACGAGCACCACCACCACAGGCAGCGGCTCGACCAGCACCACGACAACGCCGGGGATGGGCTCAACGAGCAGTTCGGCGTCCCGCCCCGCCGCAGCCGCAGGATTGCCCGACTGCCGGTAGCAACGGGAAAAGGGCGGCCCCTGGAAGCCGCCCTTGCCGCTGATGAAGAGGAGAAGATCGTCAACTGACTAACGCAAGCGAGCCGGCGGCGTTCCCAGGCTCAAGTCCTGGGGACGCCTCAAATCGAGTTAGCGCGGCGCATACACGGGGACATAAGCCCCCTGAACGTTCCCTCCCGCAGCCCAGTCTTCGGTGCTCCGTTAGGACAAGAGACTTCGCGGGGATGCAGGGCCAGACGCGAGAAGCGCCGCAAGCAGCTATCACGCGGGCTCCATACAAAAGATAAAAGAGGCGGGGCTCAATCCGTAACCAGCCGCTACGGTTGCGCGTCACGATCAGCGCGACAGTCCCATCAACCCCTCATTTCCCGGCGTAAACTAGCCCGTCGAACACCGCCGGCTTCGCCTGCGTATGACGCGCCCAGATCGCGGGAACGCAGTCTCGACGCCGGCGTTATTCCCGCAACGATTGCCCTGGGAGGAACCTGGCGTGAGCGGCTTGATCTACCTTATCGGCCTGATCGTGGTGGTCCTTTTAATCCTGTCGTTCTTGGGTCTGCGCTGAGGCGGAGAGGGAAAGGGTAGGAGGATGGAAAGCTCCGACCGCATGGCCGCTTTGCCCGTAGAAACGGGCAATATCTTCCTGAGCTGGACTGCTGTTATTGCCGGAGCAATTCTGGCCGCGGCTTTATCGCTCGTGCTGATCGCCTTCGGCTCGGCGATCGGTCTCTCGGTCGCCTCGACTGCGCCGACATGGCGCGACACGTCGGCGACCCTCGCCGCCCTGTCCGGGCTCTATCTGCTGCTGACGGCTGCAGTCAGTTTTGGATTTGGCGGCTACGTCGCCGGACGCCTCAGGACGCGCTGGAGCGGAACGCTTCATAACGACTTTGTCGAGTTCCGGGATGGGACGCACGGCCTGATATGCTGGGCTCTTGCCGTCGTGATCAGCGGAGTGGTCGCAGCAATTATGGCCTCGATGGTGGCATCGAAGGTGGTGCCGCCGGCTGCGGCACCGAGCGCGAACGCGGGAGAGGCGCTGATCGCTTACGATCTCGATCGGCTGTTCCGCTCCGAGCGGCGTCCGCAAGGGGACCTGAGCTACAGCCGCGCCGAGGCCAACCGCATCCTGTTGGCCGCCACCAGCCGCGAGGGCATTAAGCCAGACGATCGAACGTATCTTGCCCATCTGGTCGCCAATCACACCGGCATCGCCCTGCCCGAGGCTGAGAAGCGGGTCGACCAGGCCGTGGAAGCCGCCCGCATCGCGGTCAAGAAGGCGCGGCAGAGCGGTGTTATCCTGGGGTTCTCAATAGCCGTTTCGCTGCTGCTCGGCGCCGCTGCGGCATGGTATGCGGCATCCCTTGGCGGACAGCATCGGGATACGGCCGGGCCGCCGCTGCGTTGGGACCTCGTACGCAGAGCGCCATGACCGCAGGGGCCACTTCGGAAACCGAGCTACGCATTCTTTCAGATGCGGTTGCGGCGTTGCGGCGACGGCTGGCGATGTAGGAAGGATGAG
>JBLMYH010000248.1:0-8511 GCA_050258175.1 Hyphomicrobiaceae bacterium | reverse complement strand
GCCAACGAACAGGTGATCGAGGGGCGCGGCTGGCGCTCCGGCGCGCTGGTCGAAAAGCGCGACATCCCGATGTACTTCTTCCGCATCACCCAGTACGCCGACGAACTGCTGTCCGGCCTCGATACCCTGCCGGGCTGGCCCGAGCGGGTGAAGACCATGCAGGCCAACTGGATCGGCAAGAGCGTCGGCGTGCGCTTCGCCTTCCCGTATCAGCTGGACGGCAAGGACGAACAGCTGTGGGTGTTCACCACCCGCGCCGACACCATCATGGGCGTGACCTTCTGCGCCGTGGCGGCCGAACACCCGCTCGCCACCCGCGCGGCGCAGGGCAATCCCGCGCTCGCCGCCTTCATTGCCGAATGCAAGCAGGGCAGCGTCGCCGAAGCCGACATGGCGACCATGGAAAAGAAGGGCATGGACACCGGCCTGAAGGTCACCCATCCGCTGACCGGCGAGCCCGTTCCGGTGTGGGTCGGCAATTACGTGCTGATGAGCTACGGCGAAGGCGCGGTGATGGCGGTGCCGGCGCACGACGAACGCGACTTCGGCTTTGCGCAGAAATACGGCCTGCCGATCAAGCAGGTGATCGCCGCCGAAGGCGAAACCTTCTCGCTCGATGGCTGGCAGGACTGGTACGGCGACAAGTCGCGCGGCCGCTGCATGAATTCCGGCAGGTACGACGGCCTCGATTACACGGCGGCCGTGGACGCCATCGCGGCCGATCTCGCTGCGCTGAAGCTGGGCGAGAAGAAGACCCAATTCCGCCTGCGCGACTGGGGCATTTCACGCCAGCGCTACTGGGGCTGCCCGATCCCGATCATCCACTGCGACAGCTGCGGCGACGTGCCGGTGCCGGCCGAGCAGCTGCCGGTGGTGCTGCCGGAGGACGTGGTGCCCGACGGGTCCGGCAACCCGTTGAACAAACGTGCCGATTTCGTCAGTTGCAGTTGCCCCAAGTGCGGCGGCGCGGCACGGCGCGAAACCGACACCATGGATACTTTCGTCGAGTCGTCGTGGTACTACGCGCGCTACGCCTGCCCCGATTTCGCCGGCGGCATGCTCGATGCGCGCGCCGACCAGTGGCTGCCGGTCGACCAGTACATCGGCGGCATCGAGCACGCGATCCTGCACCTGCTGTACGCGCGCTTCTTCCACAAGCTGATGCGCGACGAGGGCTTGGTGGCGAGCGACGAACCGTTCGCCAACCTGCTGACGCAGGGCATGGTGGTCGCCGACACCTACTATCGCGAGGATGCGAGCGGCAAGAAGACCTGGTTCAACCCTGCCGACGTCGAGGTGAAGGACGGCGTCGCGATCCTCAAGACCGATGGCCAACCAGTGACGGTCGGCGGCACCGAGAAGATGTCGAAGTCGAAGAACAACGGTGTCGACCCGCAGGCGCTGATCGACCAGTACGGCGCCGACACCGCGCGTCTGTTCACGATGTTCGCCGCGCCGCCTGAGCAGAGCCTGGAGTGGTCGGATGCCGGCGTCGAGGGCGCGCACCGCTTCCTCAAGCGCTTGTGGAAGCTGGCCTACGAGCACCTGCAGGGCGGCGCGGTGGCGGCGTTTGCCGGCGGCGAGCTGGGCGATGCGGCGAAGGCGCTGCGCCGCCAGCTGCACCAGACCATCCAGAAGGTCGGCGACGACATCGAGCGCCGCAAGCAGTTCAACACCGCGATCGCTGCGGTGATGGAGCTGATGAACGCGCTGGCCAAGCTGGACGGCATGGACGCCGTCACCCGCAGCGTGCGCCAGGAAACGCTCGAGGCCGCGGTCGCCATGCTGGCGCCCATCGTGCCGCACATCTGTGAAGCCTTGTACGCCGGACTCAAGCCGGGCGCGGCGCTGGCCTGGCCGGCGGTGGACGAGGCCGCGCTGGTGCAGGACGAGATCGAGCTGATGCTGCAGGTCAACGGCAAGCTGCGCGGGCAGATCTGCGTGGCGGCGGCAGCGCCGCGCGAGGCGATCGAAGCCGCTGCGGTGGCAAGCGAAGCGGCGCAGAAGTATCTGGAAGGCCGGCCGCCGAAAAAAGTGGTGGTGGTGCCCGGGCGTTTGGTTAATATCGTGCTATGAACCGACGATTCTTCCTTGCGGCCATGCCGGCGCTGGTCGCTGCAGGGTGCGGCTTTCAGTTGCGCCGCTCCGACGAAATTCCGTTTGCCAGCCTGTATATCGACGCGCCGACCAACAGCCTGGTGGCCCAGCGGATCCGGAACAGCCTCGGTCTGAACGGAAAAACCCGCCTGGTGGCGAAGGCGGGCGATGCCGAGGCCGTGCTCAAGATCGGCCAGGAAGCGCGCACCAAGGTCATTCTCTCGCTCTCCGGTGCCGGACGCGTAACCGAATACCGGCTTGGTCTGCGGCTCAGCTATACGGTGAACGACAAGGCGGGCCACAGCCTGGCAGCGCCCGAGGTCATCGAGCTTACCCGTGACATCACCTACGACGACACGAAGGTGCTGGCCAAGGGCGCGGAAGAACAACTGCTGTACCGCGATATGGACGCCGCCGCCGCACAGCGCATCGTGCGCCGTCTGCAGGCGATCAAGCCCGCCAGTGGCAGTGCAGCTTGAACATCCCGGCCGAGCGCCTGCCTGACCAGCTTGCGCGCGGCCTGGCTGCGCTTTATGTCGTGGTTGGCGACGAGCCGCTGGCGGCGCAGGAAGCGAGCGACGCCATTCGCGCGGCGGCGCGGGAAGCGGGGCACAGCGAACGCACCGTGTTTACGGTGCAGGGGCGCTACAACTGGCAGAGCATCTTTGCCAGTGGCGACAATTTCTCCCTGTTCGGCGAACGCCGCCTGACCGAGATTCGCATCCCCTCCGGAAAACCTGGCGTCGAGGGCGCCAAGGCGCTGGAGACCTATGCTGGCAGGCTGCCGCCTGACACCCTTACGCTAATCAGTCTGCCGGGACTGGACTGGAAGACCATGCAGAGCCGCTGGTTCGCCGCGCTCGCCAAACACGGCGTGGTGGTCGAGGCGCGGCCGGTTGATCGCGCTGCCTTGCCCGGCTGGATCGACCGGCGGCTGGCGCGGCAAGGCTTGCGTGCCGACCGCGCGGCGCTGGATTTCCTGGCCGACCAGGTCGAAGGCAATCTGCTCGCCGCGCAGCAGGAAATCGACAAACTCGCACTATTGCTGCCGCCGGGTAACGTGACGCTGGCCGATGCCGAGCACGCGGTGGTCGACGTCAGCCGGCTGGAGGCCGATGCGCTGCAGGATGCGCTGTATGCGGGCGACGGCGCACGTTTTGCGCAGGTGGTGGCCGATCTCAGGGATGCCGGCGAAGCGGTGCCGGCCATTCTGTGGCAGGTGTCCTCGTCGGTACAACTGCTGCTCAGGCTAAAATTGGCGCTGGCGCAGGGCGACAGCCTGCCCGGCCTGATGCGGACGCTATGGGGACGCGACAAGCAACGCGCGCCGCAGATCGAGCGCGCGCTGAAACGACTGGGGCTGGCGCAGGTCGAAATAGCATTGGCCGACCTGGCACTGATTGACCGTCAGGCCAAAGGGCTGGAACGCGTGGGCGACCCCTGGGACACGCTCCTGCGCGTGGGTATGGCGCTGACCGGGAGCGATTCCGGGCGGCCGGGTAACAGGACGAGATGATGGACGTTAAAAGCTACATGCAAACGGTGGGAAAACAGGCACGCGAAGCCTCGCGCGCGATTGCCCGTGCCGACACCAACCAGAAAAACCGTGCGCTGCTGGCGATGGCGGCGGCGATCCGGCGCGACGCCGCCAGTCTGCTGGAAGCCAATGCGCGTGACATGGAACATGCGCGCGCCGACGGGCTCGACACCGCGCTGCTGGATCGTCTTCAATTGACCGAGAAGACGGTGGCCGGCATGGCTGAAGGCCTCGAGCAGATCGCCGCGCTGCCCGACCCGGTCGGCGAGATCGACGGCCTGAAATACCGCCCCTCCGGCATCCAGGTCGGCAAGATGCGGGTGCCGCTCGGTGTCATCGGCATCATCTACGAGGCGCGTCCCAATGTCACCGCGGATGCCGCCGGGCTGTGCCTGAAGTCGGGCAATGCGGCGATCCTGCGCGGCGGTTCCGAGGCCCTGCATTCCAATCAGGCGATCGCGGCGTGCGTGCGCGAAGGACTGGAAGCCGCCGGGCTGCCGGCGACGGTGGTGCAGGTGATCGAGACCACCGACCGCGCCGCGGTGGGCGAACTCATCACCATGAAGGACTACGTCGACGTCATTGTGCCGCGCGGCGGCAAGGGGCTGATCGAGCGCATCACCGGCGAGGCGCGCGTGCCGGTGATCAAGCACCTGCACGGCAACTGCCATGTCTATGTGGACGACCGTGCCGACCTGGCGAAAGCGGTGAAGATCGTCGAAAACGCGAAAACCCAGCGCTACGGCACCTGCAATACCACCGAGTCGCTGCTGGTGGCGCGCGGCGTCGCCGCGACTGCGCTGCCGGAAATTGGCGCGATGCTGGCGGGCAAGGGCGTGGAAATGCGCTGCTGTCCCGAGGCGCTGGGGATCCTGCTGGGCGCCGGTATCCCGGTGGACAAGGTGAAGATCGCAGTAGAGGCCGACTGGTATGAGGAATACCTCGGCCCCATCATCGCGGTCAAAGTGGTGGACGACATCGACGCCGCGATGAACCACATCAACACGCATGGCTCGCAGCACACCGACGCCATTGTCACCGAGGACTACGGCCGCGCGCGCCGCTTCCTGCGCGAGGTCGATTCGGCCAGCGTGGTGGTCAACGCCTCCACCCGTTTTGCCGATGGTTTCGAATATGGCCTCGGGGCGGAGATCGGCATTTCCACCGACAAGATCCACGCGCGTGGTCCGGTCGGACTGGAAGGGCTCACCAGCCAGAAGTGGGTGGTGCTTGGTGATGGGCATGTCCGCGCATGAATGATCGCGCGGGGGGTGTTCGGCGGTGAGCGGGAACCCCCTTGCCGAGCCGTATTCCGCTCCCCGTTCACCGCTCGCCGCGCACGCCCCGGTCGGCATCTTCGGCGGCACCTTCGATCCCATCCATTTCGGCCATCTGCGACTGGCCGAGGATATGGCCGACTCACTGGACCTTGACCGCGTCCTGTTCATCCCCGCCGGACAGCCACCGCACCGTGGCGCGCCGCGCACGGCTGCCGGCCACCGGCTGGAAATGGTGCGCCGCGCAATCTGCGGCAATCCGCGTTTTGTGGCGGATGCGCGCGAAGTGCAGCGCTCGCAGCCGAGCTATACGGTCGACACGCTCACCGCGTTGCGTGACGAACTGGGTCAGCAACAGCCGCTCTGGCTGTTGCTGGGGGCGGATGCGTTCCTCGACCTGCCCAGCTGGCACGACTGGCGGCGGCTGTTTGACCTGGCAAACATCGCCGTGGCCGCCCGGCCCGGCGCGCGGCTGTTGCAGTCCAGCGCCATAATGGAGCCTCTGAAAAGCGAAATGGCGCAACGCCGGGTGGCCGACGCCAGCCTGGCAACCCGGGCGGCCGGCGCGGTGCTGCTGCGCGCGACGCCGCCGCTGGACATTTCGGCCACCGCGATCCGCGACATCCTGGCGCGGCACGGCAGCGCGCGTTACCTGCTGCCCGATGCCGTGCTCGACTACATTCACGAACACCAACTGTACGAACACACATGAATATTGAAGAAAAAATCAAACTGATCGTCGACGCCCTCGAGGACATCAAGGCGCGCGACATCACCGTGCTTGACACCAGCAAGCTCACCTCGCTGTTCGAACGCATGGTGATCGCCAGCGGTGAATCCAACCGCCAGACCAGGGCGCTTGCCAACCATGTGCGGGAAAAAGTAAAGGAGGCGGGTGGGCACGTTGGCGGCATGGAGGGCGAAGACAGCGGCGACTGGGTGCTGCTCGACCTCGGCGAGGTGATCGTGCATGTGATGCAGCCGGCCACGCGCGCACATTACAATCTGGAAGAACTGTGGGGAGCGGGTGAAGCCGCGCGCGCGCGGCATATTCAAGCAGACCACTAGGTGAAGCTGCACCTGATTGCCGTCGGCCACAAGATGCCCGGCTGGATCAGCGCGGGCTATGACGACTATGCGCGCCGTATGCCGCCTGACCTGCCGCTGGTGCTTGCCGAGATCAAGCCGGGGCATCGGGTGGCGGGGGAGGACGGTACGCGGGCGCGTCAACTGGAGGCCGAGCGCATCCTGGCCGCGCTGCCTGCGGGCTGCGTGCCGGTGGTGCTCGACGAACGCGGCACCCAGGCGACCACGCGCGAACTCGCGGCGTGGCTGCAGGGCTGGATGGCGGACGGGGTGTCGCCGGCCTTCATCATCGGCGGCGCTGACGGCCTTGACGACAGCGTCAAGGCGCGCGCCGGCAAGCTGCTGGGCCTGTCGAGACTGACCTTGCCGCACGCGTTGGCGCGGGTGCTCCTGGCCGAGCAGCTGTATCGTGCGGTGTGCATCATCAAGGGACATCCCTACCATCGGGATTAAAGGGAACAACGAACCATGCTGGTTGATAAACGCATCTACCTGGCCTCGCAGTCGCCGCGGCGCCGTGAACTTCTGAAGCAGATCGGCATCGCCTTCGACGTGTTGCCACTCCGCGCCGTGGCCGGTCGCATGGACGTCATCGAAATCCCCCACGCCGGCGAGGCGGCGCCCAACTTCGCGCAGCGCATGGCCACCGAAAAGGCGGTCTGCGGCTGGCGTGCGGTGGACGCGCGCCATCTGCTGCGCTTTCCGGTGCTGGGCGCGGACACCGTGGTCGAACTTGACGGCGCCATACTCGGCAAGCCAGCCGACCGCTCAGACGCCGCGGCCATGCTGCGACGCCTGTCCGGGCGCGAGCATCAGGTGCATACCGCCGTGGCGATGCAGCACGGAGACCGCCTGGAAATGCGCATGTCCTCCAGCCTGGTCAGGCTGGCTGCGCTCGACACGGCCACCATCACCCGCTACCTGGAAACCGGCGAATACCTCGGCAAGGCAGGCGCGTACGGCATCCAGGGGCGCGCCGGTGCGTTTGTCGAACATATAGAAGGCAGCTACAGCGGCATCATGGGATTGCCGTTATATGACACTGCCATTTTATTGAGGGCCTTCGGTCTCGTCGTCTGATTCCTTTCCTAAATCAAAGCTGACTGGTCACCTCGTGCCGGCTTGCCCAAGCTGCCGGAGGTCGCGTATTCGTGTCAGTTTTGATTTAGAAATGGATTAAGTTTTTGCCATGAGCGAAGAAATCCTCGTCAACGTCACGCCGCAGGAAATCCGCGTTGCGGTCCTGCATCTGGGCGCGGTGCAGGAACTGCACATCGAGCGTGCCCAGTGCCGCGGCCTCGTGAGCAACATCTACATGGGACGGGTGGCACGCGTGCTGCCGGGCATGCAGTCGGCCTTCATCGACATCGGGCTGGAACGCGCGGCCTTCCTGCACGTTGCCGACATCTGGGAGGAGCGCCACAACGGCGAGGCGGAACGGCCGATCGAACAGGTCCTGCACGAAGGACAGAGCCTGATGGTGCAGGTGATCAAGGACCCGATCGGCACCAAGGGCGCGCGTCTGTCCACCCAGATCAGCTTTGCCGGGCGCTATCTGGTGTATTTGCCGCAGGAAACCCACATCGGCATCTCGCAGAAGATCGAAGGCGAGGAGGAGCGCGAGCATCTGCGCCAGAAGCTGCATCAGCTGATGCCGGCGGACGCCACTGGCGGGTTCATCGTCCGCACCATGGCTGAGACCGCGGAAGACGCCGAGATGCAGGCCGACATCGACTATCTGCGGCGGCTGTGGAGCAGCATCCAGTCGCGCGGTAACTGCGTGGTGCCGTGCCTGTTGTACCAGGATCTGGATCTGTCGCTGCGCGTGCTGCGTGACTTCGTCAACCGTGACACGTCGCGCATTCTGATCGACTCGCGCGAGACCTACCAGCGCATGGCCGAATTCGCGCAGAACTACACCCATGCAGTGCTCGAAAAACTGCAGCATTACGGCGCCGATCGGCCGTTGTTCGACCTGCATGCCATCGAGGACGAAATCGCCAAGGCGCTGGGGCGGCGCGTCGACCTCAAATCCGGCGGTTATCTGATCATCGACCAGACCGAGGCGCTGACCACGGCCGACGTCAACACCGGCGGCTTCGTCGGCGCACGCAACTTCGACGACACCATCTTCAAGACCAACCTCGAAGCCGCGCAGGCCATCGCGCGTCAGCTGCGCCTGAGGAACCTCGGCGGCATCATCATCATCGACTTCATCGACATGGACAACGCCGAGCACCAGGAAGCGGTGCTGACAGAACTGAAGAAGGCGCTGGCACGCGACCCCACCCGCACCACTGTCAGCGGGTTCTCCGCGCTGGGGCTGGTCGAGATGACGCGCAAGCGCACCCGGGAATCGCTGGCGCACGTGCTGTGCGAGCCCTGTCCAACCTGCGCCGGGCGCGGCGAGATCAAGACCGCGCAGACCGTGTGCTACGACGTGCTGCGCGAGATCCTGCGCGAGGCGCGCCAGTTCGACGCGCGCGAATACCGCATCGTCGCCGCGCAGAGCGT
>JBLMYH010000247.1:0-3970 GCA_050258175.1 Hyphomicrobiaceae bacterium | reverse complement strand
CCGCGACACGCCGGACCAGATCGCGCGCTACCGGGCGCGCATTTCCGGGCCGCTGCTCGACCGCATCGACATCCAGATCCATGTGCCGGCGCTGACGCAGGATGAACTGATGCAGGCCGGCACAGGCGAGCCCAGCGCCGCCATACGCAACCGCGTGCAGGCGGCGCGCGAGCGCCAGATGCAGCGGCAGGGCAAGCCCAATGCCGCACTCGGCACCCAGGAGGTCGAACGGTTCTGCCGGCTGGACGCGGCAGGGGAAACGCTTCTGAAACAGGCGATCACCCGCTTGAATCTGTCGGCTCGGGCCTACCATCGTGTGCTCAAGCTGGCACGCAGCGTCGCCGATCTCGCCGGCAGCGACGCAATCAGCACGGCCCATCTCGCCGAAGCCATTCAATACCGGAGGCAAGCCGCGTGAGCGATCCCCGCGAATCCTGGCAGGAAGAAAAACAGTCGGCCTGGCTCTACCGCGTGGTCGCGGAGTGCGAGCGCGGCACGCCGCGCGAAGCACTGTTCAAGGAACTGGCGCAGGCGGCCGACGATCAGGCCGAGATCTGGCTGGCGGCCATCACCCCACAAGGCGGCACGCCGCCGGCCCCGTTTCGGCCCGACCTGCGCGCCCGCGTCGTCGCCCGCCTCACCCGCGTCTTCAAGCCGCGCGCGATGCGCGGCGTGCTGGCGGCGATGAAGGTGCGCGGCATGGCGCTCTATACGCGGAATCCGCCACACCCCATGCCGACCCGGCTGGACGACATCGGCAAGCGGCACCAGAACGGCGCCGCCGGCAACGCCCTGCGCGCGGGCGTTTTCGGCATCAACGACGGCCTGGTGTCGAACGCGGCGCTGATCTACGGCGTAGCCGGAGCCGCACCGGAACCGGCGATCATCGTGCTGACCGGCGTGGCCGGGCTGCTGGCGGGGGCGTTTTCGATGGCGTCGGGGGAATACGTGTCGGTGCGCTCGCAGCGCGAAATGTTCGAGTACCAGATTGGCCTGGAACGCGACGAACTGGACAAGTATCCGCAGGAGGAAGCCGCCGAACTGGCGCTGATCTACGCCGCCAAGGGCATGGATCCGGCCGAGGCCCGGCGACTGGCCGACACGCTGATGCAGGACCCCGAACGCGCGCTCGACACGCTGGCGCGCGAGGAACTCGGACTGAACCCCGACGAACTCGGCTCGCCGTGGGTGGCGGCGATTTCGTCGTTTGCCGCCTTTACCGCCGGCGCGGCGCTGCCGCTGCTGCCCTTCCTGTTCGGTTCTGGCCATGCCCTCGCCGTGTCGATCGGGTTGACGGCGCTGGGTCTGTTCGGCGTCGGCGCCAGCATGAGCCTGTTCACCGGCCGCCAGGCCCTTCTCTCCGGCCTGCGCATGCTGGGTATCGGCGGGGCAGCAGGGCTGGGGACCTATTTCATCGGCGCCTGGCTCGGGGTGTCGCTGGGCTGAGGTTCGGCCCTAGGTCTGTTCCCACGGCAGTCCATCGAACCGCCAGCCGTTCTTGGTGCTGCGGTGGCGCGTCTCATCCATGTCGCCTTCGAAGCCGTGCTTGACGTTGTAGACCTCGGGAAACCCGTATTTTTCGAGATAGCGCCCGGCATCCGCCGAACGCCGACCCGAACGGCAGATCAGCACCACGGGGCGATTGACCGACGCGGCCTTGCGCGCATGTCCCAGAAAATCCGGGTTGACGTCCCAGTCCGGGCCGTCCTGCCAGGCGATATGGATCGACCCCACGGGATGGCCGACGAACAGGTACTCGATTTCCGAGCGGCAATCGATGAATACCGCTTCGGGGTGCGCCTCGATAAAGGCGTGGGCTTCGGCTGGCTCGAGATGTTTCATGGCAGGCACCGGAGAGGCTCGATGTGTACACCATAGCATCGCCGGTAGGCCCTGCGCCAACCGAATATAATGCGCGATTGCCCAGCCGATTTCCCGCCATGTCCCGCACCGACCTGCTGCCTTCCCTGCTCGCCCAACGCATCCTGGTTCTCGACGGCGCGATGGGAACGATGATCCAGTCCTACAAGCTCGACGAAGCCGACTATCGCGGCACGCGTTTTGCCGATTTTGCGCATGACCTGAAGGGCAACAACGACCTGCTGTGCCTGACACAGCCACAGATCATCAGGGAAATCCACGCCAAGTACCTGGCCGCGGGCGCAGACATCCTGGAAACCAACAGCTTCAACGCCACCTCGATTTCGATGGCGGACTACCACATGGAATTCCTGGTTCCCGAGCTCAACTTTGCCGCTGCCCGCCTGGCGCGCGAGGCCGCCGACGAGGCGACCGCGGCCGACCCCGCCAGGCCGCGCTTCGTCGCCGGCGTGCTCGGCCCCACTTCGCGCACCGCGACGATCTCCCCCGACGTCAACGACCCCGGCTTCCGCAACGTGACGTTCGACCAGCTGCGGGCGGCCTACCTGGAAGCGATCGACGGCCTGGTCAAGGGCGGCGCCGACATCCTGATGGTCGAGACGATTTTCGACACGCTCAACGCCAAGGCCGCGCTGTTCGCCATCGAGGAATACTTCGAGGCCCATGATCTACGGCTGCCGGTGATGATCTCCGGCACCATCACCGACGCTTCCGGGCGCACGCTGTCGGGCCAGACCGGCGAAGCGTTCTGGAATTCGGTACGCCATGCCCGGCCGCTGTCGATCGGCCTCAATTGCGCGCTCGGCCCCGACCTGCTGCGCCAGTACGTCGAGGAGCTCTCCAACAAGGCCGACGTGTTCGTCTCGGCCCACCCCAACGCCGGCCTCCCCAACGCCTTCGGCGAATACGACATGGGTGGCGACGAAATGGCGACGCACATCGGCGAATGGGCGCGCGCCGGCTTGCTCAACATCGTCGGCGGCTGTTGCGGCACCACGCCGGTCCACATTGCGGCGATCGCCAGGGCGGTCGCAGGTGTCGCACCGCGCGTGCCGCCCGTGCTCGAACCGGCGATGCGCCTGTCGGGGCTGGAACCGTTCAACGTCGGCAAGGACAGCCTCTTCGTCAACGTCGGCGAGCGCACCAACGTCACCGGCTCCAAGGCCTTCGCCCGCCTGATTCTCAACGGCGAGTACGACAAGGCGCTCGACGTGGCACGCCAGCAGGTGGAAAACGGCGCTCAGGTCATCGACATCAACATGGACGAGGGCATGCTCGACGCCGAGGCGGCAATGGTGCGCTTCCTGCACCTGATCGCTTCCGAGCCCGACATTGCGCGGGTGCCGATCATGCTCGACTCGTCGAAGTGGAGCGTCATCGAGGCGGGGCTCAAATGCATCCAGGGCAAGGGCATCGTCAACTCGATCTCGATGAAGGAAGGCGAGGCCGAGTTCATCGAGCGCGCCAGGCTGTGCCGGCGCTACGGCGCGGCGGTGATCGTGATGGCCTTCGACGAGACGGGCCAGGCCGACACCTACGCGCGCAAGACTGAAATCTGCGCGCGCGCCTACAAGCTCCTGACCGAAACGGTCGGCTTCCCGGCCGAGGACATCATCTTCGATCCGAACATCTTCGCGGTCGCCACCGGCATCGAGGAACATGCAAACTACGCGGTCGACTTTATCGAGGCCACCCGCTGGATCCGCCACAACCTGCCGCACGCGCACATCTCGGGCGGCGTGTCGAACGTCAGCTTCTCGTTCCGCGGCAACGACGCGGTGCGCGAAGCGATCCACACCGCCTTCCTCTATCACGCGATCCAGGCCGGGATGGACATGGGCATCGTCAACGCCGGCCAGCTCGGCGTGTACGCCAATCTCGACCCGGAACTGAAGGAGCGGGTGGAGGACGTGCTCTTGAACCGCCGCGACGATGCGACCGAGCGGCTGGTGAGCTTTGCCGAGAACGTCAAGGGCGGTGCCAAGGAGAGGGTCGAGGACCTGGCCTGGCGCAGCCTGCCGGTCAACGAGCGGCTTTCGCATGCGCTGGTACAGGGCATCACCCAATACATCGTCGAGGATACCGAAGC
>JBLMYH010000246.1:0-4692 GCA_050258175.1 Hyphomicrobiaceae bacterium | reverse complement strand
CTCAGGTTGAGCCGTAGACCTTGCGCCTGACCCGCTTCTTGCGCCGCATCCGCGTCGCTTCGCTTTCGGTCAGCGGTGCCCGCGCCTTACCTTCGAACGGATTCTTTCCGCCGTCTTCCTTGATCTGGATTCTGAGCGGGGTTCCCTGCAGCTTGAACGCCTTGCGGAAACTGCTTTCCAGATAGCGCTTGTAGTCGTCGCGCAACCCTTCCAGCGCGTTGCCGTGCAGCACGATGACCGGCGGGTTCTTGCCGCCCTGGTGAGCGTAGCGCGGCTTCGGACGAAACAAGCCGTTCTTGGGCGGCGCATGCTGCTCCACCGCCATCTCCAGCACCCGCGTCAGCTTGGGCGTCGACATCTTGATGAAGGCCGCTGCATGCGCAGCTTCGATGTCCTTCAGCAGCACGTCCAGGCCCTTGCCCTTCAACGCCGAGATATAGTTGAAGCGCGCAAAATCCAGAAAGGCCAGTTTGCGCCCGATGTCGCGTTTGACGTCGTCGCGCTGCTCGGCTGACAGGCCGTCCCACTTGTTCACCGCCACCACCAGCGCGCGCCCAGTCTCCAGCACGAAGCCCGCCAGATGCGCGTCCTGCTCGGAAATATTCTCTCGCGCGTCGAGCACCAGCACGACCACGTTGGCGTCCTCGATGGCCTGCAGGGTCTTGATGACGGAGAACTTTTCCACGGTCTCGAACACCTTGCCGCGGCGCCGCACACCAGCGGTGTCGATCAGGATGTAGGGCTTGTCGTCGCGCTCGAACTCGACGTAGATCGAGTCACGCGTGGTGCCGGGCTGGTCGAATGCAATAACGCGTTCCTCGCCCACCAGGGCGTTGACCAGCGTCGACTTGCCAACGTTGGGGCGCCCCACCAGCGCGATCTTCGGCACGCCGAAGTCGTCGGCATGCTCTTCCTCTTCGGGAAACGGCGCCAGCGCCTCGGCCACCAAGTCGGCAATACCATCGCCGTGGGCGCCGGAAATCGCCAGCGGCTCGCCCAGCGCCAGTTCGTGAAACTCGGCCGAGACTACCGCGCGGTTCATGCCTTCGGCCTTGTTGACCGCGAGCAGCACCGGGCACGATGCGCGGCGCAGACGGTCGGCGATCACCTTGTCCTGCGGCGTCAGGCCCGCACGGCCATCGACCATGAATATGATGGCGTCGGCCTCGTCGATGGCCTGCAGCGTCTGGCGCGCCATTTCGGCGAGGATGCCGTCCTTGGCCACCGGCTCCAGACCTCCGGTGTCGACCACCAGATAGGGTTTGCCGCCGATTCGACCGCGTCCGTAGTGGCGATCGCGTGTCATCCCCGGCAGGTCGTGCACGAGCGCGTCACGCGTGCCGGTGAGGCGGTTGAACAGAGTGGACTTGCCGACGTTTGGGCGCCCGACAAGAACCAGAGTGGGAAGCATGGCTATCCTTGCTGACGCGCCGGCACCGCCGACGCGTCGTGGTTTTATTTGATCCGGAACGCGACGACACTGCCTTTGGCCGTCTCCACTGCGAAGCCCGGCCCGATGTCGACAGGCGCCGCGTGCACGCCGCTGTCGACCTTGGCGCGCGCCACGAAGCTGCCGTCATCGGTCGACAGCACATGCACGTAGCCCTCGGCGTCGGCCACCACCACCCAGGCGCCCAGTGCCAGGGGAGCGGTCACCCCGCGGCGCGCCAGCTTGTCCTGCCGCCAGCCTGCACGGCCGCTGGCTTTGTCGTAGGCAGTCACGGCATCCTTGTCGTCGGTAACGTAGACGTTGCGCTCGTCCATGGCCAGTCCGCTGTTGCTGGAGGCATCGCGCGCCCACAATAACTCCCCGTTGCGGCGGTCGAAACAGGCCACGCGCCCCTGATAGGAGACCGCGCACACCTGGTGTTCATCCACCACCGGGTTGCCCATCACGTCGGCCACGCGCTCGAGCTCGGTCGCACCGCGCGGCTGCGCCACCGCGGCCTCCCACAACTGCGCGCCGTTGGCCGCGTTGAGCGCGATCAGCTTGCCACCTGGGAATCCGACATAAAGCACATCATCACGTACCGTCATGCCGCCGGAGCCGCGCAGGCTCAATACCGGCAGGGTGCGGGTGTACAGCCATTTGCGGCTGCCGTCGGCCACTGCAAGGCCTTGCACCCGGCCATCGCCGGTGCGCGCGATGACACTGTCACCCACGACCAGCACCTGTCCCGTCACTTCGCTCGACAAGCCCACTTTCCAGCGTTGCTTCCCGCTTGCCTGATCCAGCGCCAGCAGCTCACCCTTGCTGGTGCCCGCCAGCACCAAGCCCTGTCCCGCGCCTGCGCCGGCCGTAAGCGTCTCCCCGGTATCGGTCTTCCACACGGTGTTGCCATTGGCCACCATAATGCGCACGATCCGGCTACCGCCCGCGGCAAACACATCGTCACCTTCGGCCTGGGGATGGAACAGATAATCGCCGGTGTTCCCTGTCTCCGCTTTCCAGGCCTCGGCGAGGCTCGCGGAGGGTTTGAATTCAACCAGTTCTGCGGGTTTGGCCTTGGCCGGACCGGCGCCAAACCAGCCGCTGACCGTGCTGCATCCCGAGATGGCAAGCGCCAAGCCCGCCACAATCAAATGCTTCCTCACTTGGCTTCCCCCCCCAGCGCATCGAGCTTCAGTTCGACGATGCTGCGATAGGGATTGTCCGCTTCCATCTTGCCGAACGCAGCCTGATACGCTGCGCGCGCTTCGTCCTTCTTGCCCTGTGCCATCAGCACGTCGCCCCGCATGTCCTCGAATCGGAAGGCAAACGCGTCGCTGTGCGAGCCGGCCAGCGTTTTCAGCGCAGCGTCGTATTCCTTCTGGTCAAGCTGCACCCCGGCCAGGTGCAGGCGCGCCAAATCCTTGACCGCGGGCTCCTTGCTGTTGGCCAGCGCCCATTCCAACTGGCCCTGAGCGCTCTTCAGGTCCTTGTCCTTGACGTTAAGCTTGGCCAGCAGCATCGCGGCACGCGGGGCATACGCGGTGTCCTTGTACTGGTCGACCAGCATCGAGCCCGCTTCGCGTGCGCCCTTGGCGTCGTTCGCCGCCAGCGATTGCGTGAGTTTTTCGTACACCGTTGCCGCTTCCAGGCTTTGCGTCACCGTGTGGTTCTGCCAGTAGCGCCAGCCCGCAGCGGCCGCAACCACCACGGCCAGACCGACCATCACCAGGCTGCCCCAGCGCTTCCACCAGGCTTTCAGTTCATCCAGCCGTTCCTGCTCATCGAGATCATAGGTTGCCATGCGCTATACCCTTAAGTTGATGCTTCTTGAATGAATTGAATCGCCAGCGCCATTTCGATGCGGGTCTGTTCGCCCGTGCCGCGCAGGGGTTTCAGCGTCACCTGCTGCGCAACGGCCTCGTCGTCGCCGATGATCACCGCATAGCGTGCGCGGCTGGCATCGGCCTTTTTCATCTGTGACTTGAAGCTGCCGCCGCCGCAGTGCAGCACTGCGGCGAGCCCCGCGCTGCGCAGGGCTCCCGCCACCTGCCAGGCGAAGGCCTGCGCGGCCTCGCCTGCGTGGACGATATAGGCGTCCGGCACCGGCGTCGCCAGGGCCCGTCCCCCTGCTTCGATCAGCGAAAGCAGCCGCTCAATGCCCATGGCAAACCCGGCCGCGGGGGCGGGCTTGCCGCCCAGCTGCTCGATCAGGCCGTCATAGCGTCCGCCGGCACACACCGTGCCCTGCGCGCCGAGTTGATCGGTCACCCACTCGAACACGGTGCGGTTGTAATAATCCAGCCCACGTACCAGACGCGGATTGATGTCGAAGGCGATGCCGTTGGCGCGCAGCAGGGCCTGCACGGCGTCGAAATGGGCCAGCGCCTCGTCCTCGAGCTCGTCCATCAGCTTCGGTGCAGCGTCGTTTAGCGCCTGCATCGCCGGGTTCTTGCTGTCGAGAATGCGCAACGGATTGCTGTGCAGCCGTCGCTTCGCGTCCTCGTCTAGCGCATCCCGGTGTGCTTCGAAATGCGCGATCAGTTTCTGCCGATGGCGCTGCCGCGCCGCATGATCGCCCAGCGTGTTGAGCTGCAGCGTCGGCGCGATGCCAAGCTCGCGCCAAAGGTCCGCACACATCACGATCAGCTCGGCGTCGGTATCCGGCCCAGCAAAGCCGAGCGCCTCGACGCCGACTTGGTGGAACTGCCGGTAGCGGCCCTTCTGCGGACGCTCGTGGCGGAACATCGGCCCGGTGTACCACAGCCGCTTGCCGCCGTCGTACAGCAGATTGTGCTGGATTACCGCGCGCACCGACGAAGCCGTGCCTTCCGGCCGCAGCGTCAGCGATTCTCCGTTGAGTTCGTCGACGAAGGTGTACATCTCCTTCTCGACGATATCGGTCACTTCGCCGATGGCCCGCGTGAACAGGCCGGTGTGCTCGAGGATCGGCGTGCGCATCTCGCGATAGCCGTAGCGGCGCAGCCAGTCGCGCACGACCGCCTCGAAGGCCTGCCAGGTGTCGGTGACATCGGGCAGGCAGTCGTTCATGCCGCGCACGGATTGAATGTTGTTGCTCATAGATTAATCAGCAGATTGCGCGTCACGCAGCGCCGTAATGGCTGCGCACGTAGTCTTCGACGATGGCCTGGAAGTCGGCGGCGATTTGCTCGCCCTTCAGCGTCACGGTCTTTTCGCCATCGACGTACACCGGCGCGACCGGCACCTCGCCGGTGCCCGGCAGCGAGATGCCGATGTTGGCG
>JBLMYH010000245.1:0-7395 GCA_050258175.1 Hyphomicrobiaceae bacterium | reverse complement strand
GCCTGCTTGTCGCCGCGGGCCTCGGCCACCGCAATGCCCTGCCGGTAGGCCGTCAGCGCCGCGCTCCAGGCTTCGGCATCGGCCAAGGCCTTGCCCAGCAGCTTCCAGGCGGCCGAATAGTTCGGGTCGTGCTCGACCGCCCGGCGCAGGTGTTCGGCAGCCTTGGCTGCGTCGCCCTGCTTGAGGTACTCGTTGCCGAGCGAAAACCGCAGCAGGGCATTGTCGCGGCCGCTGGCGAGCAGGGCGAGGAAGTTTTCCAGCGGCTCAGGCACGCCAAAAGGTCCGGGTGAACAATACGAACAGCGTCATCAGTTCCAGACGGCCCAGCAGCATGGTGAACGTGCAAACCCACTTCTGGAAATCGGTCAGCCCGCCATAGGTGGTCGCCGGGCCCACCTGATTCAGCCCCGGCCCCGCATTGTTGATGCACGCGATGATGGCGGAGAATGCGGAAATGAAATCCAGCCCGCTGGCCACCTGGATCAAGGTCAGGGCAAGAATGCTGCCTATGTAGAGCATCACGAACACCTGTACCGCGAACACCACATTGTTGGACACCGGCAAGCCTCCCAGCTTGATCGGCAGAACCGCGGTCGGATGGATTTGCCGCTGTAGTTCGCGTTGACTCTGCCTGTAAATCAGCAGGCTGCGGATCATCTTGATGCCCCCGCCGGTCGAGCCGGAACTGACGGTCACGCAACTGAGAAACAGCATCCACAAGGGCACGAAAATCGGCCATTGGTTAAAGTCAGCGCTGGCATAGCCGCAATCCGTCGCCACCGAAACCAGATTGAAGCTGACGTGGCGCAGGGCGGTCCAGTAACTGGGATAGGTGCCCGCGTATCTGAGATAGAAGGCCCCCGCGATGCAACTGATTAACACCAGCCCCAGCATGGGAAGAACTTCCGGATCGCCACGGTAGGCGCGCAGGCTGCGGCTGCGGAACGCCAGGAAGTGCGTGGCGAAATTCATCGCCGCCAGCAGCATGAAGACGATCAGGACAGCCTCGATCAGGGGCGAATTGAAATAACCGACACTGGCGTCGTGCGTGGAAAACCCGCCCAGCCCCATGACGGAAAAGGCGTGGCAGACCGCATCGAACCAACTCATTCCCGCAACTCTGAGCGCCATGACGCAGGCAAAGGTGATTGCGGCATAAACCAGCCACAGCGACTTGGCGGTGTCGGCGATGCGCGGCGTCAGCTTTGAATCCTTCATCGGGCCCGGTGTTTCGGCCTTGAAAAGCTGACGGCCACCGATTCCCAGCATGGGAAGAATCGCTACCGCCAGCACGATGATGCCCATTCCGCCCAGCCAGTTGAGCAAATGCCGCCACAGGTTGATGGAAGGCGGTAACGCGTCGAGGCCAGTCAGCACCGTCGCACCGGTGGTGGACAGGCCGGATGCGGTTTCAAAATAGGCATCGGTAAAACTCAGTCCCGGGAGGAAATTCAGGAGCGGCAAGGCCGCAAAGGCGGGCAGGACGGCCCATACCAGCACCACCAGCAGAAATCCGTCACGGGTCTGCAGCTCGCGCTTGTTGTGGCGCGTAAACAGCCAGGTCAGCAGGCCCGAACCGAAGGTGATCAGGAAGGCCTGGTCATAGGCATGGAGCGCCGCGTCGCGCCAGATGAACGCCACCCCCAGGGGAAGCAGCATGGTGAAGGCAAATATCAGGACCACCAGCCCCAGCACGTGCAGGATAGGAAGGACGCGGCGCATTAGTCAGAAGAAACCGAAGCCGACCTGGAGCAGTTTTTCCACCTTGGGAATGATGCGCTTGTTGAGCGCAAACACGACGAGGTGATCTTCCGCTTCGATCAGGGTGTCATGGTGGGCGATGATCACATCGTTGTTGCGGATGATCGCGGCGATCGTCGCGCCTTCCGGCAGATCGATCTCCTCGATGCGCCGGCCCACGACGCGCGAGGTCTTGACGTCGCCGTGCACGGCCACCTCCAGCACCTCGGCCGCGCCGCGCCGCAGCGAATGCACCGCCACCATGTCGCCGCGGCGGATCTTCGACAGCAAGGGCCCGACCGTGGCCTGCGCCGGCGAGATGGCAATGTCGATCTGGCCGCCCTGCACCAGATCGACGTAGGCCGAGCGGTTGATCAGCGCGATCACGCGGTGCGCCCCCATGCGCTTGGCCAGCAGGGCAGACATGATGTTGTCTTCGTCGTCGTTGGTGAGCGCGCAGAACACATCCATGGAGGCGATGTTTTCCTGTTCGAGCAACTCCTCGTCGGTCGCGTCGCCCTGCAGTACCAGGGTGTGGTGGAGCTGTTCGGCGAGCAGGTTGCTGATCGCCTTGTTATGGTCGATGACCTTGACGTCGTACTCGCGTTCGATGCGCGCCGCCAGCCGCCGCCCGATGTTGCCGCCGCCGGCGATCATGACTTTCTTGACCGGACGCTCGATCCGGCGCAGTTCGCGCATCACGGAGGGAATGTCCTGTTTGCGCGCCAGGAAGAACACCTCGTCGCCGGGTTCGATCACGGTGATCCCCTTCGGCACGATGCCGCGGTCGCGCCGGTAGATCGCCGGAATGCGGCATTCCAGACTCGGCATGTGGCGCTTGATGTCCTGCAGTTCGTGCCCCACCAGTGGGCCGCCGTGGTAGGCGCGGACCGCAACCAGGCGCACCTTGCTGTCGGCAAAGTCGAGCACCTGCAGGGCTTCCGGATGCTCGATCAGCCGCCGCAGGGTGTCGGTCACTTCCTGTTCCGGACTGATGACGTCGTCTACGCCGAATTGCTCGGCCAGAAACCCCGGCTCCAGCCCCAGGAAATCGTTCGAGCGAATACGCGCAATCCGCGTGGGCACATTGAACAGGGTGGACGCGATGCGGCAGGCCACCAGATTGGTTTCGTCGCTTTGCGTGACCGCGACCAACATATCGGCATCTTCGGCGCCGGCCTGTTTCAGCACCGAGGGATGCGCCGCATGGCCGCGCACGGTACGCAGGTCGAAACGATCCTGCAGCAGCGCCAGACGGGCGGTGTCGAGGTCGACGATGGTAATGTCGTTGTTTTCGGCAACCAGACTCTCGGCCAGATTGGAGCCGACCTGACCTGCGCCCAGAATAATGATTTTCAAGCGCGTTCCCTAGGCTACAGGTCTTCGTCGAGACGACGCCCGTGCCGGATGTTCAGCTGTTTCAGCTTGCGGTAAAGGTGCGTGCGCTCCAGCCCCGATTTGTCGGCGACCCGGGTCATGCTGCCGCCTTCCTGCTGGATCAGGTGTTCGAAATAGATGCGTTCGAAGGCGTCGCGTGCCTCGCGCAGCGGGATGTCGAGCGGAATGCCGTGCGCCACGGCAGGGGCCGACTGCTTCATCGGGGCCAGCACCCGGTTGACGTCGATCGCGTCGATTTCACTCGCCAGTGCGGTGACCGCCAGCGTGCGCACCACGTTGTTGAGCTGCGGCAGATTGCCCGGCCAATCGAAATTGCGCAGCTGGTTCAGGGCCGGCGTCGTCAAGCGCCGCACCGGACAGACGCCCGCTTCGATCAGTTGCGCGAGCATGAAGTTGGCGATCTCGGGAATATCTTCGCGATGCTCGCGCAGGGGCGGCACCTGGATGGCGAGGCTGGACAGGCGATAGTAGAGGCGACTGTCGAACTCACCGGTCGCGACCATGGCCTCGAGGCTGCGTCTGGACGTGCACACCAGACGCGCGCCACTGCCTTCGATGCGATCGAGTAGCAACCCTAGACCCTTTTGTTCGAGGCGCGCCAGTTCGCACACTTCGGGCAGGTAGAGCGTGCCGCTGCCAAGCGCCTCGACAAAGCTCAAGGGATCGGACACCAGCCGCGCACGGTCCTTGATTTCGATCCATGGCGTGGAAGGCTGGTGCAAGAAATGGGCGCAAATTTCAAAGCCGCAACCCGGCTCGCCTAGCAGCATTACCGGTGCGGTATTGCCGGCGATCTGGGAGAGGCGCTTCTTGAGTTCGATGATGAGCGGGCTTTTGCCCAGCGCCGACAAGTCGAGGCTGGCGGCGCGCCGCGGCAGAGCCACACCGCGCTTGATCGCCTTGCTGACGGTGTCAATCAGCTTGGCCAGCGCCACCGGCTTTTCCAGGAAGTCGGCAGCGCCAAGACGGGTGGCCTCCACGGCGGTGTCGATGGTGCCGTGGCCGGACATCATCACCACCGGCATGGTGAGCTGGCCGCCGCCCGCCCATTCCTTCAGTAAGGTCACGCCATCGGTGTCAGGCATCCAGATGTCGAGCAACACCAGATCCGGACGGCGCTGGGAGCGGAAGGCACGCGCCGCTTCGGCGTTTTCCGCCAAGTGCACGTCGTAGCCTTCGTCGGTAAGAATTTCCGACAACAATTCACGAATGCCCACTTCGTCGTCAACGACGAGAATATGCCCGCTCACGTGTTCCCCCCAGCTACCGCAAAAACCGGCAATGCGATGCGGATAGAGGCACCACCCGTTTTGAGGTTTTCGATCTGAATCTTGCCATGATGCTCTTCCACGATCTTTTTGACGATGGCCAAGCCCAGGCCCGTCCCCTTGGCCTTGGTGGTTGCGTAGGGCTCGAACAACCGTGTCATCAGATGTTCCGGGAATCCGGCTCCGTTGTCTGTTATGGATAAACACACCGCATTCTTATTCTGGCGCAGACGCGTGCCGATCTCGACACTGGGTGAAGGATGACCGGCAAGCGCATCCTGCGCATTTTGCAACAGATTATGTATCACCTGACGCAATAATGTGGCGTCGCCGGCGATACGCGGCAAGTCGTCGTCGAGTTGCAGGTGCAGGCCGAGCGCTTTGGCGTCATACAGGGCCAGCACTTCATGCACCAGCGCGTTGAGGTCGAGCGCTTCCAGCCGCGCGCGCGGCATCCGCGCATAGCCGGCGAAGGCGTCCACCATGCTCTTCATGGCGGCCACTTGGCTGATGATGGTCCGCGTGGCACGGGTGAGGAACTCGGCGTCCGCCGTCTCCAGCCGGCCGCCCAGCTTGCGCGCGATGCGCTCGGCCGACAACTGGATGGGGGTGAGCGGATTCTTGATCTCGTGCGCCAGCCGCCGCGCCACCTCGCTCCACGCGGCGTTGCGCTCGGCGTCGATCAGTTTGGTTACGTCGTCGAACACCAGCACGTAGCCGCGCTCGACGCCCGGCGGCAAGCGGGTGCCACGCAGCAGCAGCGTCTGGCTGCCATGATCGGCGTAGTCGATCTGCTCCTGCCACTCACCCTCGTGCTCGCCGAAACGGGCCGCAACCGTCGCCCCGAAGGCATGCAATGCCTCGGCTGGCTGGCCCAGTGCCGCAAGCGGCTGCGCGTCCAGTCTTGCGGCCGTCACCCCCAGAATCTGCGTCGCCGCGCTGTTCACCGTGCGCACCCGCATGTCCTCATCCAGCACGACCACGCCAGACGACAAGTTGGCCAGCACGCGTTCCAGGAACGCCTTGGCCTGCTCGGTCTGCTGGTGGTTCCGTGCAACCTGCTCGCGCGCATCGGAGAGCTGGCGAGTCATGCGGTTGAACGACTGGATCAACACACCCAGTTCATCGCGGCTGGATACGGACGGCATCTGCGAAAAATCACCTTTGGCCACGGCACGGGTGCCGCGCGCCAGCGTGCGCAGCGGCGCTCCGAGCCGCTCCGACAGCAGGTAGGCGATGACGAAGGTCATCAGCAAGGCCAGCATCAAAGTTAGCGTCAGTGCTACGCCGTAGATGCGTTTCAGGCCCAGTCGCGAGACCGCTATTTGCTGGTACTCCTGGTACGCCAGCTGCACGGCCTGGGCATCGTGTGCCAGCCGCGCCGGCACCGGCTGCACCAGCTGCAGCACCCGCGTCTCGCCGGTCAGCGAGCTGGTGTACACCGGCACGATGACGTGCATGATCAGTCCGCGCTCGGGCACTTCTTCGATCCGGCTGTAGGGCTGTTGCTGCCGGACCTGCCACAGCACGTTGCGGTCGGGCAGCACCGGCAGCAGGGTGCCATGTTCGCCGCTGACGTGGGCAACCACGCCGCCGCGCTCGTCGAACAGGGTCATTTCCTGGACCGCGCTTTGCTCGCGCAGGGTGGACAAGGTGGTGATGATCGAGCCCGGACCTTCGTCCGACAGAGTCAGCGCCATGCGCTGGGCCTTGTTGTTCAGATCCCGCAACAGATCGTCGAGCGCGGCTTGGCCGAGGTTGACACCGGAGGCCAGTGCATTGTCGACTCGCACGTCGAACCAGGTTTCGATCGAACGGTTGAGAAAGAACACCGATGCGCCGTACACCACCAGACCAGGCAGCATGGCGACGACGCCAAACATGAGCAGCAATTTCAGCGTGAGCTTGGCGCCGAACACGCCACGGCGGATACGTTTCTGCAGCCACCACATGCGCCAGCCCAGCAGCACCAGCAACGCCACGCCCAGTATGCCGCCCCCGATGAACAGGGTGGGCAGGGAGTCGGAAAAAGCACGGGCGTCGCCACTGGCATAGAACAGCAGCGACAGGAGCACGATGCCCACGATCAGGGCGGCGGCAATCAAACTGCGCATCAGGGCAAAGGTGCAGGCGGGGCAGGGACGGCAGGTGCGTTGAACGACCAGTCGAACCAGGGCGTGACCAGATCCCAACGGTCGCCGCTCACGGCACTGATGGACAACGGCTTGGGCAGTTGCGAGGTGTCGAGCCGCAGCCGCAGGCGTGCATCGTAACGATGGCCCGTTTTGAGCGCGCCACGCTCCAGCACCTGCCAACCATCCACGTGGCCCAGCATCGCCAACGCTTCGTCCAGGGTGGCCGCCGTGCTAGTCATGTAGCCCGTTTCGACCACATAGCGCCGCAGCAGCAAATGGTAATAAATCCGCATCTTGCGCACCGGGTCGGCGATGTCTTCGTCAAACCACCAGTTCCGCGGCCGCGTCAATTCCAGCTCGAGCAGAAAATACAGGTTGATCCCCCGGCTGAGCGCGTCTTCGAGCGTGCTGTTGAGCACGATGTTGACGTCGCCGTCCAGCACATAGCCCTGTGGGGTGGCGCGAATGGCCGCCTGCGTGATGCTGCTTTTGTCGCTGGCCAGCGCGCCGCCCGCGACCGTCAGCCAGAAGCTGAACAACAGTCCGGCCAGCCAGCGAATGGCGGGATCACGTCTTGCGCAACAGGGCGTAAAAGAAACCATCATGCTCGGCATCAGGCAAAAGCGACCCGTCTGACAAAGGTTCAGGAAGCGTACAACGTTCGGCATCGCCGGGGTGGCGCGTCAGGAACGCACGCACTTGCCCGTCGTTTTCTTCATCGAATATCGAGCAAGTGGCGTAAAGCAATGTACCACCCGGGGCCAGCAGCCGCCAGAGCGCTTCCAGCATAACGGCCTGTTGCGCGGCAAATTGAGCGATATCGTCGGGACGGCGCAGCCACTTGATGTCGGGGT